>NZ_JABDQL010000010.1 GCF_013042245.1 Winogradskyella sp.
AGTTAAATCAGACAGGTTTGTAGAAAAAAGAGGGTATACCTATAATGTCCCTTTATTTATGACTGATGATAGTATAGATTATGAGCTTTACGTCAGTTTTCCGGAGAAAAAAGAATACATATTGTCAACAATATCCTGGATTTTGATATTGTCGGCAGTTTTTATATTTATTATCATTTTGTCGTTTGCCAGCGCTTTATATCAGCTGATAAGACAAAAGCAAATCTCTGCGATCAAAACTGATTTTATCAATAATATGACGCATGAATTTAAAACACCTATCGCAACGATAAATTTAGCTTTAGATTCAATTAGAAACCCTAAAATCATTGGAGATAAGGAAAAAGTATTTAGGTATTTAAGAATGATTAAAGACGAAAATAAGCGTATGCATGCTCAGGTCGAAAATGTATTAAGAATATCTAAGCTTGAAAAAAATGAGCTCAATATTAGCAAGGAGCGCTTAAAGCTTCACGGTTTAGTAGAAGATGCAATGGCTCATGTTGAGTTAATTGTTGAAGATAGAAAAGGATATATAAAATTACATCTAGATGCTGCTAAATCATCGATTTTGGCCAATGAGACACATTTTACAAACGTTATCGTAAATATTTTTGATAACGCAATAAAATATACAGATGGCGCACCAAAGATTAATGTTTACACAGAGAATATAGGTAATAATATTTTACTTAAAATATCTGATCAAGGCAGCGGAATGTCAAAACAAGTTCAAAAACGTGTTTTTGAAAAGTTTTATAGAGAACACACAGGAAATGTACATAATGTAAAAGGTCACGGTTTAGGCTTGGCTTATGTAAAAAGAATAGTAGACGACCATCAAGGTCACATATCAGTAGAAAGTGAAAAAGGAAAGGGCAGCACCTTTACAATTAGGCTCCCATTAATATCATAAGATTATGGAAGAACAAAATAAGAAAATACTTTTAGTAGAAGACGACCCAAATTTTGGAACCGTTCTTAAAGACTATTTAATTATGAATGATTTTGACGTTGTTCATGCAAAAAATGGTATGGAAGGTTTTGAAAAGTTTAAGAAAGACGATTACGATTTATGTATTCTTGACGTAATGATGCCATATAAAGATGGATTTACCTTAGCTAAAGAAATTAGAGAAAAGAACACAGATGTTCCCATAGTCTTTTTAACTGCTAAGGCAATGAAAGAGGATGTACTTAAAGGTTATAAAGTAGGTGCTGATGATTATTTGAACAAACCTTTTGATAGTGAAGTTTTATTGATGAAAATTAAAGCTATTATGCAGCGTAAAGCTACTGATAGTGTTGCAGATAGCAAACAATTTGAATTTGTTATTGGAAGATTTCACCTTAATTCTAAGCTACGTTTCTTATCATTTGATGGTGGCGAACCAGAGAAGCTATCTCCTAAAGAAAACGAACTATTAAGATTGTTAGCGCTTCATGAAAATGACTTAATGCCAAGGGAATTGGCTCTAACTAAAATTTGGAGAGACGATAATTATTTTACATCTCGTAGTATGGATGTATACATTGCTAAGCTACGTAAGTATCTGAAATTAGACCCTAATGTAGAAATCTTAAACATACATGGTGAAGGTTTCCGATTGGTCATCAATAAATAAATATTTTATAATATGAAGAGCCAGCTAATCAAGCTGGCTTTTCGTTTTTGATGTAATCTATAATGTGGTTTACATCTTCCAGATAATCAAACCATTTTATAGTTTCGTCTCTACGATACCATGTAAGTTGTCGCTTAGCAAAACGTCGTGTATTTTTCTTTATTTCAGAAATTGCATAATCAAGAGGCCATTCACCTTCAAAATGTTTAAATAATTCTTTATAGCCCACGGTATTTAATGCATTCAAATTTTTATTTGGTAATAAGGCTTTAGCTTCTTCTAATAAACCATTTTCTAACATTATATCTACACGTCGATTAATACGATTGTATATAATTTCTCTATCTGCATTAATTCCAATTTGAATGGTTTGAAAATTTCTCTTTTTCTTTTCCTTAGATAAAAATGTAGAATAAGGTTTACCTGTACCTAAGCAAATTTCTAATGCTCTTATCACTCTTTTAGGATTATCTATAGCAATGGTTTCAAAACTTTTTTTGTCAAGCTGTTTTAGCTGTTTTTGTAAGTATTCTAAGCCTTTTTCTTGTAGTTTTTTATTAAGTGACTCCCTGACGTCTTTAGAGATTTGAGGAAATTGATCAAGACCATTGATGACAGCGTTTGAGTAAAGGCCAGAACCACCGACCATGACTAGGATATTATATTTTTGAAATAGTTTTTCTAATAAATGAATAGCATCTTTTTCAAACTGCCCGACACTGTAATGGTCTTTTATAGCTATATGCTGAATAAAATGATGTTTTGCTGCATTTAGTTCTTCTTTAGAAGGTACAGCTGTACCAATGGTCATTTCTTTAAAAAATTGCCGAGAATCTGAAGATATTATTTCGGTTTTAAAGTAATTGGCGAGTTTTAAGCTTAATGCTGTCTTTCCAATACCAGTTGGACCTACAATAGAAATTAATATTTTATTCATGATGAAGGTCTTCACCACATTTATAGCAAAACACAGCATTATCTTTGTGATTTTGTGCTAAGCAACTTCTGCAAGATTGAGAATTTGTGTCGATTTGAGGTTTGATTACATCTTTTTCATTCTCAGATTTCCTGCTATTTTTAGCGTATTCTGCTGATACAATTCCTGTAGGAACTGCAATTATACCGTAACCTAAAACCATTATAATTGTTGTTATAAACTGACCTAGAGGTGTTTGTGGAGCTATGTCACCAAAACCTACGGTTGTTAGTGTTACAATACACCAATATACACTCTTTGGGATATTTGTAAATCCATTTGCTTCTCCTTCAACCAAATACATTATGGTACCAAATACTACAGAAGATACCATCACAGCAAATAAGAAAACTAAAATCTTAATACGACTCGCAATGATTGAATCTTTTAATTGATTTGAAGCTCCTAGGTAACGTGCTAGTTTCAAAATTCTGAAAACCCTTAATAATCTTAATGCACGAAGTGTTACCAGCGCATGGGCGCCTCCAAATAAAAATGTAACATACATAGGAATGGTTGACAAAAAGTCTATAATTCCAAAAAAACTAAAAATATATCGAAATGGTTTTTTTATACTAATTACTCTAAGAATATATTCTATACTAAAAAGTATAGTTACAATCCACTCTCCATAATATAGTAATTCATGGTATTTTTTGTCAATACTATTAACGCTTTCTAGCATAACTAGGATTATACTTAGTATTATAAATACAAGTAATAAAACATCAAACCATTTTCCAGAAGGTGTGTCTGCTTCATAAATTATTTCATGAAGCTTGGTGCGCCAGTTATGTTTTTTAGTTGTTTCCACGTTTTAAAGATACAAATATTGGGTTATTTTTTTTCTAAAACTATTATCGTATTGTTTTGAACTTCGACAATCTTTGCCATAAATTTTTTCAAAATCTCGTAATAATCAGCTTCATAAATTGCTGTATTTAGTTTTATTCTGGCAAATACAGATAGTTTATCTTCATTTGCTTTAAAAGAGAATGTAACCAAACCTCCTCTATCTGGTAAAGCTAGGCGAGTATCTTCAGGAAAATCTACAACTTTTAATTTTTCTCCTAAATCAATTTCAAAAGAATAAAGGAAAGCTTGTTTATAACCTAAGTCTACTGGATAAGTGCGTTGTGTGAGCTTAAATGGGTTTTCATCATAAAATTTATATATAAATGGGTTGAGGTAAATTTTGTCATTGATAAGCTCATCTTCTAATGTAATATTAAATTCTTCTGAAAATTTAGGGCTATCTTTTTTAGAAATTTTATGGTTATTTAGCGTCGCGTATACAAAATTGCTTTTTAATTGTTCTAAGTATGTGTTTTGATTTTCATAAAATACTTTTTTCTTTGACATTGATTTATACCCATTTGTATTACTAATAATATTTCCAGTCAGTAGATTTTCTTTATTCAGGCTTAGTTTGACACCCACCTGCAAGGTTGAATATTTTTTTGCACTAATTTCTATCCATTTACTATTATTTTTTAAATCTAGTAATCTTCCATATTGATTAAGGCAATAAAATGGAATTTCTCCAAATAATTGATAAGGGTTTGTTGCATCTAAAAAATATTTTTCACCGTCAATTTCTATTAGAAGAATTAGGTAATTAAAATCACTTAAGATAGGATATAGTTTAGTAGGTAGCCCATTTTTTCTTGTAGATAACAAAATTGGTGATACTTGGTAATTTTCAGATTTTAGTAGATTATGCAATAAAAGATTTAGCTCAAAAGCATTTCCTCCACTGTCTTCTTTTAGGCGTTTAACAGAGGCATCATATCTTCCATAATCTCCATTCCAATTGTAGTTTTCTAATACATATCTATGTATAGCTTTAGCTTTGTCCAATGTATTTTTTATATCAGTTACTTCTTTAGGTATAATATCTTCAATTTTTTGCTTTTTTCTTAGCTGACGTCCCAAATCAGTATCTGTTCTTAATTCTTTATCAACATCACTCCAAGTTTTTGCAATCTTTTCAACTCTTCCATCAAAATATTTTATAATACTCATTTCATATTCAATACGAGATATATAATTATCTGGTGTTGTTGTAAAACCTTCTTCTTTATACGCTGGTATATTTGTCATTATGTGTTTTGAAACAGAACAGTCTGAATATGCACCACGGCCAGAATCTAGACAACTGCCGACTATAGAATTATCTTTACTTTTCAAGGGTAGAGGACCTACCAAGCGTGCATGGTATTGGTAATTTCCTGGTATACTAACCTGAGTTCGATTAATATTTAGGGGTAATTTATTAGCAAAAAAGATAGATTTTAAGTAAATTAAAGTATTGAATTTCAATTTATTAATCTAAAAACCTATCTATGTATTGTTACTCTAAAATTA
>NZ_JABDQL010000017.1 GCF_013042245.1 Winogradskyella sp.
TTCGGGGTTTCCTGTTTTGCAGGATGTTTCAACCTCCAGTAAAAATCGACCTTTTTAAATTATGCTACTTTGTTTTCAAATTTACAAATTATTTCTTACCAACTTATCCGCCTCAAAAGTCATTCCCTCGGGTGGCAAAATCCTTGCCATGGATGTTTAATGTGTTTATATTTATTTTTTTAAGGACATATGCTGTTCGCTATTAATCATTCCTTTGGGAGATAATATGTTTAGCATGCGCGTTTCATGAATTTAAATTTTGAAATGATTAGATTCCAAAAATAAAAAAATGAATGCGCCGTTAGTAAAAATTAGGGTTTGAAATCGGAACTAGTATCTAGGTGTTATTTGTTAACTATCTAAAAATCATATATTTAAATTCGTATCTAGATTGTACTTCTAACTTTTGTAAATACTATTTGTATGGGTTTTTATGGTGTTAACACTAATAAAAAGAGTCTCGGCAATGTCTTTGTTTGTTTTGTTCTGAAGAATTAGGCCCAAAACGACACGTTCTTGTTTAGATAATCTTTGCTTTAAGTTTTCGAACGATTGCTTTTTGCTTTTCTTATTCTGAAATACGAAATATATATTCAGTAAAACAGATACAAATAGTAAAACCAATACGATATATAGCCAATTAAATTCTTTCTTTGTTTCAGCTTGTGTGTTTAGCATGTACAAATCTGAATTTAATTCATTTTCGTATTGTTTAGTATCGGTACCTTCAGGATAATTAGCGGCAAGTCTAGGGTTTAAATTCTCGTAATAATTATTAGTCTTTAAATCTTCGACATAGTAGCTATGCAAATCACTCGTTCTGTCTGATAAATAAGAATATATATAAAGTTCAGCTAAGGGTTCGTTTAGGAATTTTCCAAAATCTTGTAGTGTTTTAAACCATTTTTTGTTGTTTAATTTGCGATTAGCTTCACTTCTAAATTCACCATATGCAAAACGCATATCTGCTTTTAGAGAATCTATTCTTACAAAAGCAGTTGCTTTGTCGTTTGTTGAGTTTATATAACAGAACACTTGATTTTCAAATGAAAAAGGAAGTTTTAATGTGTCTGTATTATTAGCAATAAAAATAATTTCTTTACTGTCGCTACAATGCCCGTTAAAGTGATTTGCATCTTGTGTGGCTTCAGAGCATTTGTCTATGTGAATGCGGTAAATGCGGTTTTCAGCCTCTAGCATGTTTCCTTTAAATTCAAAATATCCGGTAGCGTCTGCAGTTGTTTTAGCAATGATTTGTTCTGCATATACACCAGAGATTTTTCTGTAATCTTCGACAACGGATAAGTAAACGGTATTCTGCCATTCGTTAGGTTCTATATATCCAGAAAATGAATATTGCGCTTTGCAAAGCGTGAAAACAAATAAAAATAGGATGGTGAGCTTTAATCTCATGAAACGAAGCTAATCATTTTTTTTGAAAATAGCGACGCTACTAAACTTGGTGTAACATTTATGGCAATGCTGCGTCATATAATTACATCAAATCAAAAAATAAAATTATGAGTTTTTGGAGAGTTCTTCTCGCTATTATTTTTCCACCTTTGTCGGTTATTGGTAAAGGTTGTGGTTCTATTTTTATTGTCTTCTTATTATGGATTTGTGGTTGGGTACCAGGTGTCATTGCAGCGTTGGTTATTTTAAATAATCCTGAGCGATAATATCGTACCTTTGTCTTACTAATTTAATCTACCTAAAAATGAAAAAACTTATTGCGTGCCTAGCTTTTTTAAGTCTATTAACCAGTTGTAATGTAACAGAGACTATTGTTTTTACAGAAGACGGTTCTGGTGAGTTTTTAATGACTTATGATATGGGAGAAATGCTGACTCAAATGAAAGAAACTATGGGTGGCGGCAATGATAATTTAGAAAAGAAAGAACCAGGTAAAGTTATAGATACCACCATGATTTTTGCCGATATTATGAAAGTTTATAAAGATAGTGTTGCAGCTTTGCCGGAAGAGCAACGATTAGCTATGGAGTATGTAAAAGACATGTACATGACCATGCAAATGGATGAAGATGCAGAAAAAATGAATATGGGTATTGGTATGAAATTTAAATCTATTGAAGATTTGAAAGGTATTCAAGATAAGATTAGAAAAGCGCAAAGTTTAGATGAAAAAAATGCGACATTTAACGCAATGAAAAATCAATCTCCGCTCGGAAGTATCACAGAAAACAACGATAAAGTTGATTATCTCTACTCGACTAGTCAATTTTCAAGAGTTACAACCGTGGAGGAAAAGACTCAAGACGAAATACAGGAGTTGGAGTTTATATTAAGTCAGGAAGATGAAACTAGTAAGGAGATATTAGGTTTTTATGAGTCTTCATATTATCAAGTAAAATTGGTTTTCCCTAAACGTGTAAAATCAGTTAATACTGAAGGAGCTGTAATTTCTGAAGATGGTAAAACTATGACTTATAAAGTTAGTTGGATAGATTATATTAAAAACCCTAAATCGTTAGATGTCAACGTTACTTTTTATGAATAAAACAATTCGTTTAGAAGATTTAGGTTCCAGAGATTTTAAAGATACTTGGGATTACCAGGAACAACTTTTTAAAGCCATATTAGATACCAAAATCAAGAATAGGCGAGAGGATGCTGGATTGCAAACTGACAATCATTTTCTGTTTGTAGAACATCCGCATGTGTATACTTTGGGAAAGAGCGGTGACTTATCTAACCTTTTACTTTCTGAAGTTCAACTCATAGAAAAAGGCGCTACGTTTTATAAAATTAATCGTGGTGGTGATATAACATACCATGGTCCGGGACAAATTGTGGGTTACCCGATTTTAGATTTAGATAATTTTTTTACAGACATTCACAAATACCTTCGCTTTCTTGAAGAATGTATTATTTTAACACTTGCTGAATACGGTTTAAAAACTGAAAGAAGTCCGGGTGAAACTGGTGTTTGGTTGGACGTTGGTACACCATTTGCTCGAAAAATTTGTGCTATGGGTGTGCGAGCAAGTCGTTGGGTAACCATGCATGGTTTTGCATTGAATGTTAATGCAAATTTAGGTTATTTTGACAATATCATTCCATGCGGAATTAGAGGTAAAGCCGTAACGTCGCTTAACAATGAATTAAACGTTGATAATGTTGATGAAGGGGAAGTAAAAGCTAAGATTTTAAAGCATTTTAAAACGCTTTTTCAGGCAGAGTTTGTTTAGTTGTTTTCTTCATTGAAGAATACTTTATAAAAGTGCATTTTCTTTTCTTCATCATAACCACGTTCTAGATATTCTGCTGATGCATCAGGTGCATCGACGTCTAGTTTTATTTGAATGTTGGTATCTAGTTTTATTTCCGTTTTAATCTTTTGTTTTTGCTTTTTTAAAGCAATTTCAGAGACGTCAAATTGATTACGGATTAGAACACTATTATCAGTTTCATAGGTTTTTTTATAATCTTCGAATTGCTTAATTTGGTTTTCAGTTTCAAAAACTTCGTCTTTAAAAGTTTCGATATTTACAATTTCATTTTCTTTAAAGAAATCGACTGTTTTTGCCAAAAAATTACTTTGCTCCTGACCTCCAAAATGAGGCTGTAATACTTCTTTTGAGAACTCACGACAAAGCTCAATACAGTTTTTTGTGTGTTGGTTGCTATCGTCGGGATATTTAATGTTCAAAAAGCTCTTAATCCAGTATTGTGCATCATAATTATTGTTGTCTACACTGAGTACAATTTTACCTTCCATATCTGACGTATTTAAGATTAAGCAACCTTTGTCTACTTTTTTGGCTTGGATGCCTTTTTGTACTAAAATATCGTAGTTATTTTGCTCTAAATAGGTCTGGAAAAATTCTGTTTTATTTTCTATTTTAAATATGCCAACAGCATCGGTAAAATAGTCTTGGTATTGTATATTTTCGAAATAGCATATAAAGACATCTCCTGTTTTTATTTGTGCTGAATTACTTTGTTCAAAAAGGTGGGTAACTATGTGTTTAGAAACATCTACAAAATTACTTTCGTCAGAGAATAATTGCTCGCTGTAAGTGTTTATTTCATTGAGATTAACATCAGAGTGATGATTGAAACGATAGGTCTCAGCAACACTCACAAAAGGCTTTAAAAGATACGGTAATATAAGTTGGTATGTAGCCTCATCAAAATGCACAGCAGCATCAGAAAATGCGTTTTTTGTACCGTTGAATTTGTTTCCAACTTTATGGATTATGAGGTTTTTTATTGAGGCTTTTTGGCGTTTAATCATTAGTGCAATTCGTCTTAAAATTCAAGAATTACAATAGTACAAAATTCGCTATCAAATAAAAGTGTAAAATCAATTGATTTTATAAACCAAAATAGTTTTTTCATCGGCTTGTGTTACTAATTCTAAACCTCGTTTTCGGTCTAAGTTTTGAAGTTTTGCAGATGCTGTTCCAAAAACAGGGAAATTTGGAAGTAGCTTGCCTAGACTATCAAAAATATAGACTTTTTTGGACTGTAAATCTGTAATAGACACATATATTTTATCATTGAGATAAAAGATTTCTGGACTTGTGTAGCTACCATAATCCAAATCAATTGTTTTGCTTTTGATTTTGAGTTTGTTTTCATCAAGCGCCACAAGTGTTTTGCTGGTAGTTGTTATTTTAGAATTAACATCAAGGTCTAGGTTAGCGATGCTGATCCGACCTTTGGTATCGAATTGTATCAACTGCCCATTTTTATCCAAAGTTGTAAACTTGTTTTGATAGATAAATATTTCATTTTCTGAAAAATCAATACCTTTTTTTGCGTTTACACGTTCTTTGCCCTGACGATTTAAAATTTCTAATTTTTGGCCATGAGAAAACACTATGTAATCTTTACTGCCAATTCTAAAATGTTTGGGTTGGCTATTTATTGTGTTTTGTGCTTTGTTGTAAGTAAAACCAGTTACGCGTTTCGTACTCACGTCAAGCATTAGCAAAGACTTATTCTGAGTAACCAAAAGACGGTAATTTTTTTTGTTGTCATAATCAAAAACGGATAATGGTTGCGTAATTTTGTCATTAAATTTTTTTGGAAACGGCCCAACGTCTTTTCCATTTCTGTCTATAACATAAACATTATTAGGTGTTGCAAATACCAATTGCAACCTTCCGTTTTTGTAGATGTCTATTTGCTCTATTTTTCCTAAAACAGGACCACTCAGTTGTTTTTTCCAAAGTATACTTCCACTACTCGAAACTAAATAAAGTCTGTTATTGGTGTCTTGAGTTACAATTTCATAAGAATTGTTTCTGTGATTTTTCACCAATTGAGGTGGTAGTATTATGTCGGCAGTAACAGAAGTGCTAAAATCTTCTGTGATAGAGTTGCTAGAACCACGTTTCTTATATTTTTGAAGCACACCGTTTATATGCGCAAAGTCAGAGTCATATACATACTGCACAGCATTTGCATTGTAGCCTTTTACGCTTCTGTTTAAAAAATTATATAACCCTTCACCATCTTTATAAATTAGAATAGAAGAATTAGCTGCTAAATGTTGTTTAATAAATTGAAATTTCTCTGAAGTTGCTAGTGTTTTGTTATTCAGTTTGAAAGAAATAATGGCTTTAAGCGTTTTTATATTGTCCGAATAGACGGAGTAATTATCGAATATAAAGCCAAATGATGCGTTTTCAAAAGTTATGAATGGGGCAATACTATTTTTAAAGATGCTATTGTCTTTAATTTTAAATATTGAAATGTCACGGAAGTTCTCTTCAAGAGTATTATTA
>NZ_JABDQL010000028.1 GCF_013042245.1 Winogradskyella sp.
CTTTCTTTAACGTTTTTTGCTTTCTAAGAAGGTTGTTCAGTTCAACAACAGTTTCTTTAATGTTTAATACCGCCTTTTTTCCCATAGGTAAATATACGAAATATATACGGCAATACATAACTTAAATGGTATAATTAAAAAAAGTAGGATTAAATACAGGTGCATAACTACCTGCTCCAACACCAACGAAAGTGCCTCCAGTATTACCACCAAAACCTACGCCAAAACCAACTTTATTTGTTGGTACTATTTTGTAGCCACCAATTGTAATTTCATAAAGTCTATCTACTTTTAATACGGATAGACCTATATTACCAGAGCTTATTTTTCTTAAATATTTTGAAGATGCCTCTAGCTCTCTTCTATTTTGAAAAGGTAAAGCCGTACGCCCTTCTTGTATAATGGGACCATTTTTAAATAGTATTGAGTCTTCTTTAGTGAGGTAAAACTCTTTAATGAGTCGGTTATTTAAATCTTTTACCTGAAAGCTCATTTCTTTCTTTGAACTAGCCAATTGAAAAATTTTATCCTTATGAATAAAGGAATTGTATCTCTTATAGTCATCTATTTTTCCTTTAGGATAGTCATAGATTTTTTCGCTAATGTTATATGTTTTAAGGTCAAAAGTATAAGTCAAAGTACCATTTTCTTCGTCTTTCAAGGCCAATACCAATTCATTATTAAATTTATAAAGTTTGATTGGTGAAGCGGCTTGTTCAATAGATATAGGGACTCTATAGTCTATTTTGGTAATATTAGATTTTTCAATTTGGTTAGAGTAAAACTTCCAAAAGTCTGTATATCCTTGATAAATCCAAGTGTTTTTAGAAAGATTTTTTATATCAAAAGTTTTTAAGTTTTCAAGTGTATTGTTTTTTGATAGTGTTCTTAAAACTATAGACTCACCATTACTCGAAAGAAAAAGTAATTGACTATTGTGAACTATAGTTTCAATATATAATTCATCTCCGAGTTTAAATTCTAACTTTTTTGTAGTAGAGGCTTTAGTGTCAAAATCTACTTAAACTATAATAAAGTCTGAAAACCTCTGATTTGCATACAGAAGATTATAAGTTTTACCAGTAATCGAATAACCAAGCGGTTCTAAATATTTTCGCTTAGGAGCATCAAATGAAAAGCTTGAGACAGACTTAAAATCTGAATTAAACAGACGCGCATGAATTTGTTTTCTGTCTGTTATTAAAAATGCTAAATCACCAGAATTTTCATTTATAAGAGAGTAGGTTGTTTTTTTAGAACGTGTATTTTTAGTATCAATTTTGAAACTTAAAACCTCTGTTTGTCCAAACGAGCTTATCGATAATAAAGCAATACAAATCGTAGTAAGAAGGTGCTTTAATCTCATTTAACTAATCTTTAATCCGTTAGTAACAGTGTCTTCATCTGGATTTACAAAGACTAAATTGCCAACTTCATCTTCAGTCATTAAAATCATACCTTGACTTTCAACACCGCGTAGTTTTCTTGGTGCTAGGTTGACTAAAACAGTTACTTTTTTACCAATAACTTCTTCAGGTTTAAAACCTTCTGCAATACCAGAAACTATCGTTCTAGTGTCAATACCAGTGTCTACTTTTAAGACTAAAAGCTTTTTAGTTTTTGGCATCTTTTCAGCTTCGAGAATTGTACCAACACGTATGTCTAACTTTGTAAAATCATCAAAAGAAATTTCATCTTTCTGCGGTTCAAGAACTTTGTTAGCTACTTCGTTAGCTTTTTTACTAGCCTCCAATTTATCGAGTTGTAGCTGAATGATTTTGTCTTCAATCTTAGAAAACAATAACTCACCTTTTCCTATTTGATGACCTGAATGAATTAAGATGTTTTTGTTAGTAACATCCTCCCAAGAGGTCTTGTCAGCATTTAATATACCTTTTAATTTATCAGAAGTAAAAGGCAAAAATGGCTCACTTAAAACTGCTAAAGCCGAGGCTATCTGTAATGCCACAAACATTACCGTTTTTGTACGCGCTTCATCAGTTTTTATAGTTTTCCAGGGTTCTTCGTCTGCTAAATACTTATTTCCTAGACGTGCCAAATTCATTAATTCTTGGCTTGCCTCTCTAAATCGGTAGCGTTCAATGGAGCTAGAAATTACGGCAGGATATGCTTTTATGGTAGCCAAGGTTTTTTGGTCAACTAAAGTGAAATCGCTTGACTCAGGAATGATACCATCGTAATATTTATTTGTTAAAACTACAACGCGATTTATAAAATTTCCGAATATAGCAACTAACTCATTATTATTTCTTGCTTGAAAATCTTTCCACGTGAAATCATTGTCTTTAGTTTCAGGTGCATTTGCTGTTAGAACATAACGCAAAACATCTTGCTGATTTGGAAAATCTTGCAAATATTCAGGTAACCAAACTGCCCAATTCTTGGAGGTCGATAATTTTTTACCTTCTAAATTTAAAAACTCATTTGCCGGTACATTTTCTGGAAGAATGTAAGAACCTTCAGCCTTTAACATTGCTGGGAAAATAATACAATGGAACACAATATTATCTTTACCGATAAAGTGAACTAAAGTAGTGTTTTCATCTTTCCAATAGTCTTCCCAGTTTTTTCCTTCGCGTGCAGTCCATTCTTTTGTTGCTGAAATGTAGCCAATCGGCGCATCAAACCAAACATAAAGTACTTTGCCTTCGCCACCTTCAACAGGTACAGGAATTCCCCAGTCTAAATCTCTTGTTACTGCTCTAGGGCGTAAACCATCATCAATCCATGACTTTACTTGCCCATAAACATTAGGTTTCCAATCTTTTTTATGGCCTTCAAGAATCCAGTCTTTTAAAAATTGTTGGTGTTTATTTAAAGGTAAAAACCAATGTTTAGTTTCTTTTAAAGTTGGTACGTTTCCCGTTATTGCCGATTTTGGATTTATTAAATCCGTAGCATTTAAACTAGAACCACAACTTTCGCATTGATCACCATAGGCTTCTTCGTAGCCACATTTTGGGCAAGTACCTGTGACGAACCTATCTGCTAAAAATTGGTTGGCTTCGGCATCGTAAAGCTGTTCTGAAACCTCTTCAACAAATTCGTTTTTATTGTAAAGTGTCTTAAAAAAATCTGAAGCCGTGTCGTGATGAATTTTTGCTGAGGTACGTGAGTAATTATTAAACGTAATCCCAAAATCTTCAAAAGATTTTTTAATGATAGCATGGTATTTATCCACAATATCTTGTGGTTTAACACCTTCTTTCTTTGCCTTAATTGTTATTGGTACGCCATGCTCATCACTTCCGCAAATAAAAGCAACATCGTTTCCCTTTAAACGTAAATATCTTGCATAAATATCTGCAGGGACATAAACACCTGCCAAATGCCCAATGTGTATTGGTCCGTTTGTGTAAGGTAATGCTGCAGTAATGGTATAACGTTTAGACATGATACTTTTATATTTAAAGGCTACAAAAGTACACATTATAAAGGCGATTTAGAAAAAAAATGTACATTTACAAAAAGCACATTATATGATTTTGAAAGGTCGAATACTAATTCTGTTTTTAATACTATCTCTTAGTTTTAGTACAACGTCTTACGCTCAAAATTCTATAAATAAAACAACAAAAATGATTCAGCCAAAATTTTTAAAAGCTGGCGATACTGTTGCTATCGTTGCTCCATCTGGAATTTTAAAAAATAGAGAAGGTGAAGTCAATCAGGCTGTTGCTTTATTGAAAAGTTGGGGGTTAAATGCCATTGTTGGAAAGCATGTTTTTAGTAAAGACGACCATTTTGCAGGAACAGATGAACAACGATGCGAAGATTTTCAAAATGCTTTAGACGACCCAAAAATTTCTGCTATTTGGTGTGCTCGTGGTGGTTACGGTACTGTCAGAATTTTAGATAAATTAGATTATACTAAGTTTAAAAAAAATCCGAAGTGGTTAATTGGTTACTCTGATATTACAGCGTTGCATAATCAGTTTCATAATCAAGGATTTCAATCTTTACACGCCTTAATGTGTGTAAGTTTAACAAAAGATTTAAGTGAGATACAAGAAACTGTAAGTACGTTTAAATCTGCTTTATTCGGCAATCCTCAGAGTTACACTTTAGACGGCTCAAAATATAATAGAATTGGTGAAACTAAAGGAGAGTTAGTCGGTGGAAACCTTACTATTTTACATACCATGTTAGGTTCTAAAACCAGTATAGATACTTCCGGAAAAATTTTATTTATTGAAGAAATTGGCGAATACAAGTACCATATAGACCGTATGCTTCAAAGCCTAAAACGGGCAGGTTATTTTGAAAACCTAAAAGGCTTAGTCGTTGGTGACATGTCTAAAATGCGAAAGAACACTACACTTTGGGGAACTTCCATTGAGCAACTTGTTTTAGATGCCTTCTCAGAATATGATTTCCCAATAGCCTTTAACATGCCAGCAGGTCATGAGAAAGATAATCGGACTTTGATTTTAGGAAGTGAAATTAAGTTGAAAGTCACTAAAGAAAGGTCTTATGTGCTACTAAAAAAGTAGACTATTTTTGGCTATACTTATATGAATTAATAAAACATCTCTACGGTTTCTAATTAACCAAAACAAGTACTTATACCTATTTTAATAATCACGTAATTTAGCTCATACTAATTTGAATACACTCAACCACCTTTACTTTTGTAAAAAACTTAAAATAAGTATTTTATAAAAGTGAAGGTAAAAGAATCTATCTAATTAAATGTCCGTAATGAGTAATAATTAAAATTTCAAACTCATTCTGTCACATTGAGTACTTCGACTTTAGTTTATGCTGAGCACAGTCGAAGTACTCAGCATAAACTAAAGTCGAAACACCTTGTAAAGCAACACTTTATATTTCTCGGCTACACTTCAACTACGCTCTGTGACCACGCTCTGTGACCACGCTCGAAATGACAGAGAAATCATTATATTTTTCAATTTATGATTAAAAAAGGATAATCAATAAAACTAGGCTATATTCTATAATATGACTTAAATAAGTTGTATTTTATTAAAAACGAAAGTCATGATACCACAAAATTTCACAGAATACTTCAAAAGCCTCGAATTATTTGAGCGACAGGAAATAGTAAATGA
>NZ_JABDQL010000030.1 GCF_013042245.1 Winogradskyella sp.
TACTTCGACTATGCTCAGTATAAACTAAAGTCGAGAAACCTTTAGGTTCAGCGAAGTTAAATCTAATAATTTAAAAGCCTAATAATTTTTTTAGGCTTTTATTTCTTAAACTAATATAAAAGCTTAATTTTATAATGCTATTGATTATAACTCCCTTATAATTAATCTATTGTTGATTTTACAATATTAATTAAAATCTAACAATCCATGTTAAAAAACCAGAAATTCAAAGTACTATTACTTTTAGTACTTACTGCTCTCCTAAGTTACCAATGTTCTAATGAGGATGAGAACCTTATTGAGTCAAATATTAATATTATAACAGTTACAGATGCCGAGGCACTTGGCTTTTTAGATAATCTTAGACAAAACCAAAGTCAATCCCGAAGCACAAGTGTACCTTATGTAACCATATACGATACTCATATCTCAAATTATGAGATTACAAATACTGATGAGGTATTAACAGTTTTACCAGCGGTACTAAACAACGGAGAAGCTTACAGCCGTGTAGCTCTATTAAATATAGATGGAGAGATTAAGAGTATTGTTTATAGTATGTATTCATTTAATAATTTTACGACTGATAATTTTTTTGGAGAAATATTAATAACAGATTTAGAAGGCAATTTTATCAATAGATTTAAGGTTGAAGATGGACTAATGGTCTCAAAATACATGTCTAATGAAGATAGTAGTCAAGATGATTCTGCAGCTAGAAGCACCAATTGTGATTGTCCGTGGGAATGTGGTTATTGTGAGTTAGAAGAGGTCGTTATTATAGCAACGCCAAGACCTGAGATAGTAGATTTATTTACAACAGTTGCTCCAGAAGGTGCTGATGTCGGAGACGAAGTTGGTAATCCTACAGGCGGCGGTGGCGGTGGAAGTAGTGGTGTTGGCGGTAATGGTAATGGTTTTAATGATGTTAATTGTGGATTTGACCAAATATTAGATGCCGATGGAGATTGTGTGACAACTGAAACTGATTGTGGAGAAGGTTATACAATTAATGAATAAGGAGAATGTGAAGAGAGCTATGAGCCAGACCCTGAATCATTTTGTTTTGAAACAAATGGTTTATGGCAAGAAGCCGCAACAACTGGTGTAAAATTCTGGATAAATTTAGTCACTATTTCACCTACTGGTATCAAAACAGAATATAAACATTTGGTCAATTTTCCTCAACCTATATTATTCGGGATGCCTTCTAATTTGCAGATAGGCAACGTTGATATTACAAATGAACTTGCAGCACAAGTTACTGCTAATACAGTTAACAGGATCATGAGAGAGACTGCGGATAGATTTGCGTTCCAAGAAGTTTCTACTATGGCAGTAGAGCAATACTTCCGAAGTGAACTGATTAGACAATTTCCTCTTTATGTTCCAGGCGGTAGAGTTCAATTTAACGCCATGAATTTCTCAGGAACTCCATGCATTTTTAGACATTTATGATTTTAGAACAAGTATTAACTAATATAGCAAAATTATATTATCCAACAGGAGTCTGTTCATTAAAAGACTATGATAAATATATCAAAACATTTGAAGCTGTTAATCTACATAAGAACTTAAATAAATTATTTGAAAATCAAATAATTCGTGAAAGAATTTTATCTAAATTTAGAGAACACAAACAAATAAAAAACATTCAGGATGTGTCTGCTAAATCATTTGATAGATGTTATACTTATAAAAGTGAATTCATAGAAAAAAATCAACTTTATCAATTAATAGTTCATATTAGTTTAATAGTTCCTTTTTATAATGTAGAAGTAACCAAAAATACAATTTCTTTAGAACCATACAGATGGATAACAATACCCAATAGAGATAAAGAGTCTGAGAATGGGGTTTTTAAGAAGCAGATAGAACTAATTTCGAAAATCATAGAAAAAGAGATTTCGTATAAATTATTTCCAGAGGATTTAAAAAATGAAATACTGCCCAATTTGTCTTATGGTGATATTGGGATAGGAAATCTCACTTTTTTCAATGCTTTTTTTTTAAAACCATAGAATTATGAAAAAAATTATAATATTAAGCTTATTAATTATTTTGTCGATTGGTTTTGTCTTGGAAGAAGAGTCTTTAGTTTACAATATTAAAGACACCTACTATGTTATAAGTTATTTTACAATCTCAATAATTTTAAGTGTAATAATTTTTCTTCTATATATGTCTTTGAGTTATTTTCTAAAAAAACGTAAAATTTCTTAAAATAATTGAGTGTAAAATAAAGAGAAAAATAATAATTAGGTGTAAATTATTACGACATTCGGCTAGGTGAGTTAACTTTATTCAATGCATTTTTTGTATGTCCGTAATCAGTAATAATTTAGATTTCAAACACATTCTGTCACATTGAGTACTTCGACTGTGCTCAGCATAAACTAAAGTCGAAATGTCTTGCAAATCAAAAACTTAGATTTCTCGACTACACTTCGACTACGCTCTGTGACCACGCTCGAAATGACAGATACATTCTGATTATTACACTTTAAGGACATACAATAATATTTTGAGTAATGTGCTAAAACCTTATTGTTTTCTACAAAAACTCAAAAAGATGTTTATTTTTACAACATAAGATAAGAAAACGGAGTGTTATTCGTTATTCTTAAACTGAAAATCTAATCTTTTGAAATCATCTATTAAAGTAGTAGTATTTGTCTTTTTACTAGCGTTAATCTTTCAGGGTTGTTCGCGTAAAAAGGACACCTTTATTAACCGAGCTTGGCATTCTGTGGGCACAGAATACAACACTCTTTATAATGGAGAAGTTGCTCTACAGAAAGGGTTAGTGACGGTTAATAACGCCTATACCGAAAACTTTTGGGAGCTGTTACCCGTAGAACGTTTTGAAGTCAAAGATGAAATAAGACTAGGGAATAAGGCTGAAAATTCAGATTTTGAGCGTGCTGAAGAAAAGGCAACCAAGGCCATTCAATTACACAGCATGACTATTGGTGGGAAAGAAAAAAACCCTCAAATAGATGAAGCTTATTTATTACTCGGAAAATCGAGATATTACGACCAACGCTTTGTGCCTGCACTAGCGGCATTTAATAATATTCTTAACAAGTATCCATCTAGCGATAAGATAAACCAAGTTAAATTTTGGCGCGAGAAAACAAACTTACGTTTGGGCAGTCCAGAATTGGCAATTAAAAATTTAAAACGTCACTTAAAACAAGAACAAATTGAAGGTCAGGATTTAGCAGATATTTCTGCCGTTTTAGCAGAAGCCTATCTAAACATAAAAGAAAAAGATACAGCACTTCGATATATCGATACTGCCGCTGTAGCCACCAAGATTAATGCTCAAAAAGCGCGTTATAATTTTATAAAAGGCCAACTCTATAATCAGCTCGATAAAAAAGACAGTGCTAATATGGCCTTTGACGAAATTATAGAGATGCATCGTAAAATTCCAAGAGCATTTTACATCAATGCGCACTTAGCAAAATCCAATAATTTTGATGCAGATACTGGAGATGGATTTCTTTTTCTAGAGTATCTCACAGAGCTCGAAGAGAATCGAGAAAATCGTCCTTTTTTAGATAAAATATACGACCGTATTGCAAGATTTCATCAAGAGCAATCAAGAGATAGCTTGGCCGAAGTATATTATAACAAAGCGATAGCTTCTAACAAGTCATTAAACAAAGACAAGACACTTTTTGCAAATAACTATCTAACGCTTGGTGATATGTATTTTGATAGAACAGAATACAAAGTCGCAGGCGCTTACTACGACAGTACACTAACAAATATGGTAGAAAAAACAAAGCCCTACCGAGTTGTTGCTAAAAAGCGTAAAAATCTTGATGATGTTATTTATTACGAAGGTATAGCAAGAGGTAATGATAGTATTTTGAGTTTGGTTAAGCTACCTAAAGAAGCTCAGGTTTCTTATTTTAAAGCTTACATAAAAGAGCTAAAAACCAGAGATTCTTTAGCTTCAGAATTATTAAAGAAAAAGTCATCGAAAATTTCAAGCGCTGGTACTAATAAAGGATTTTCAACACCATTTGGTAGACAGGGCAATAACTTACCAGGAGCGCCAGGAAGTAATGGTGACAATTCAGATTTTTATTTTTATAACTCAAGTACTGCACTTTACGGTAGAAACGAGTTTATAAAGTTGTGGGGAGAACGCCAATTACAAGATAACTGGCGTTTATCAGCTGGAGCAAAAGCTAGAGATGGTGTCATCAATCCTAATGCAAAAGGAGGCAATGAAATTGTTACACAATTAGAACTCTATGAGCCAGATTACTACATCAATAAATTACCTACAGATAAGGTAGTCTTAGATAGTATTACAAAGGAGCGTAATTTTGCATATTACCAGCTAGGGCTTATATACAAAGAGAATTTTAAAGAATACGAACTTGCAAAAAATAAGCTTAAAAAGTTATTAAATAGTACTCCTGAAGAGCGTTTGATTCTTCCTTCGAAATATTATTTATATAAAATCTATGAGTTGTTAGGCGAAACTGATGAAGCAGAGATTGCTAAAAACCGCATCATAGCAGAGCATCCAGATTCTAGATATGCTGAGATTTTACGTAACCCAAATTCACAATTGGCAAGGGATGAAAATAATCCTGAAAGTATTTACGAGAATCTATATCGGAAGTTTGAAAATCAAGAATATGCTGAGGTCATAACTGCTGCTGAAGAACAGATAAAAATATTTGAAGGTGATGGTTTTGTACCCAAGTTCGAAATTTTAAAAGCTTCTGCTATTGGTCGCCTCAAAGGCCTTGAGGCTTATAAGGAAGCTGTAAACTATGTGGCATTAACATATCCAAATTCTGAAGAAGGGAAACGAGCACAAGAGATTTTGGTAAATGCATTACCACTTATGGAAAATAAAGAATTTGCTCCTGAAGACGAAGGCAACTCGTTTTATGTGGTCTACGAGTTTGATAGTTCAGCAAAAGAGGAAATTAAAAACTTTGAAGAAGAATTATCAAAAATAATGGAGCGCTTACCTTACAAGGATATTACGCTTTCAAAAGATGTATACGATGAGAACACAACCTTTTTAGTTGTTCATGGAATAAAGCATATCACATCTGCTTATGGCTTTGGACCGACGCTTCAAGATTATAAAGAAGAAAAAACAAAAGGAATCACTAAGAAGTATTTTACTATATCATCTGCCAATTATGCGATTATTCAAAGGTATAAGAATTTGGAGTTGTATATGAAACCCGAATAAAAACGAAACAAATATGTTTTCAGATAAAAAACAAAAATCTACTATGGAGACAACGACAAAGCAAAATATAATTGCACAAGGAACAAAAATTTTGGGAGACATAGAAAGTAAAGGGCCTTTTAGAATAGACGGTTCTATCGAAGGAAATGTCTCTACAGAAGGTAAAGTAGTTATCGGAAAAGCAGGAGAAGTCAAAGGGACATTAAATGCGGTTAATGTTGATGTAGAAGGAAAGTTTGCAGGAAAACTAGTCATTAAAGGTACATTGTCTTTAAAGTCTACAGCACAGATTGATGGCGAAGTACAAGTCAATAAATTGGTCGTTGAGCCAGGAGCTACATTTAATGCAACGTGTAGTATGGGTGCCGTTAAAGCACTAAACAATGGAAAAAAAACATCCAGAAAAACAGATAAAGGAACAGAAAGAACGGCTTAATTCTTATGCTCGATTTTCTGGTATTGCTATACAGATGATAGCCATTATTGCTGTAGGTACTTATATTGGTGTCAAGCTTGACGAAAAACACCCAAACAAACACAATCTTTACACACTTGGTTTTACATTAGGTTCGGTAATTGCATCAATTGTTTATGTAATAAGGCGTATTATTGTAGTTTCAAAAGAATAATAAAGGTTTTATTATGGAAGCGTTCAAAAAAAGACAGATTTCGTTTTTATTCCAACTCATTGCAGTAACAGCTGTTTTGTTAGGTCTTCATATGTATTTATTAAGCTATTTTGCCGAGAAAATAGACTTCTTTTTCCCTGTATGGCATATTTATGTGTTTCATTTTCTGGTAACAGCACTATTTTACACAATCATTAATTACAGATTCTCATCGGGTAAGACCAACGTTTTTAATTTGTTTATGGGACTAACGTTTTTAAAGATGATTTTAGCCATTCTTTTCTTATTACCGCTTTTGCTTTCTGAGTTTGAAAACAAACAACCAGATGTTTTCAACTTTTTTATTCCGTATTTTATGTATTTGTTTTTTGAAGTTTATTCACTCACCAAGTTTCTTCAAAAGGCTTAAAATTCAATTAAAATCAGAGGAAAAAGCACTTCAAAAATTATATGAAAATTAGTGTTTGTCAATTCATATAATGTGCGTACATTTGCAGCGAATTTAAAGCAAGGTATTTTTAACCCCGTAAGAATGAGAATAAACACCTTTAAAAGCATCACATTATTTGCAATATTTTTTGCAGTATTTAATGTAAGTTTTGCCTCTGAGATTAAAGAAGCCGGAGACGATGAAAAATTCGACCCCAAAGAAATGATTCTACATCACGTAAAAGATGCTTACGGGATGCATTTATTTGATTTTAATAGTCACCCTGTTTCTATTCCACTTCCAGTAATTACTTATACAGACAAAGGTCTTACGATGTTTTCTTCATCGGAGTTTCATCATGATTATAATGGCAAAGTTATTGTTGAGAAAAACGGACAGCGTTTTGTAAATGTACACGAGAAAGTATACGTTTTAGAAGAAGGGGCTACTTCAGTAAAATATGATGCTGAGCATCATCCTACAAATGCGCACAGACCAAAGTTGGATATATCTATTACTAGAAATGTATTTATGATGTGGGTGTCAATAGCTGTTTTATTTCTAATCTTTTTAACAGCAGCTAGACGTTATAAGAAGTCAGATGATAATGTACCTTCCGGTATAGCGAGTTTTGTAGAGCCTTTAGTAGTGTTTGTAAGAGACGAAATTGCAAGACCCATGATTGGTGAGCATAAGTATAAAAGATATATGCCATATTTGTTAACCATATTTTTCTTTATATGGATTAATAATATTTTTGGATTGATTCCAATATTAAATGGTGCTAATTTAAGTGGTAACATCGCGTTTACATTTACATTAGCAGCTATTACATTTATCATAACAACATTTAGTGGTAATAAAAACTATTGGAAACATATTTTTTGGATGCCAGGTGTTCCTGTTCCAATGAAAATATTTTTAATGCCAATTGAGATTATTGGTATGTTCGTTAAACCAATTTCGTTAATGATTCGTTTGTTTGCAAACATTACAGCAGGACACGTTATCATATTAGCATTAATGTCATTAATATTTGTATTCAAGACGGTTGCAATTGCACCGGTATCTGTAGCATTTTCATTATTTATTACAGTCATTGAGGTTATTGTGACAGCAATACAAGCCTATATATTTACAATATTGTCAGCCTTATATTTTGGGATGGCAACAGAAGAAGCACATCATTAATTAATTTAAATTTTAAACTATGACTATTACAGGAATTGCAGCGATTGGAGCTGGTTTAGCAGCGATTGGAGCTGGTATGGGTATCGGTAGAATTGGTGGGTCAGCTATGGAAGCTATGGCACGTCAACCTGAGATGCACGGAAAGATTCAGTCTTCTGCATTAATCTTAGCAGCCTTCGTAGAAGCGGTAGCACTATTTGGTGTTGTTGTTGCTTTCTTACAAGGGTAAAACTTTAAAATACAGAAGTAACGGTTGGTTGCTTCTGTGTTTTTAAAATTTAAGTTATTTAAAACAAAACAAAAATGGATTTAATTACACCGGAATCTGGACTTGTCATTTGGACACTAGTTACATTTTTAATATTACTTCTTATCTTAAGAAAGTTTGCTTGGAAGCCTATTTTAGGTGCGGTAAGTGATAGAGAAGAAGGTATTAAAGATGCTTTAGCTTCTGCGGAAAAGGCACGCCAAGAAATGGAGAACCTTACTGCAGATAACGAGCGCATTTTACAAGAGGCACGTGCAGAGCGTGAAGCTATGTTAAAAGATGCTCGTGACATGAAAAATAAGATGATTGCTGATGCGAAAGACGAAGCTCAAGAGCAAGCCAATAAAATGATTGAGCAAGCTCAGGCAGCTATTGAAAGCGAAAAGAAAGCAGCAATGGCAGAATTAAAAAGCCATGTCGCAGGTTTATCAATAGATATCGCTGAAAAAGTAGTACGTAAAGAATTATCTAACAAAGGCAGTCAAGAGAAATTGGTTGAAAAAATGTTAGGTGAAGCAACTTTAAACTAATATAAATGTCAGGATCAAGAGCAGCCATAAGATATGCTAAAGCGGTTTTGAGCTTAGCACAAAATCGAAAAGCAGAGGAAGTAGTAAATAATGATATGAAATCTATCGTTAATGCTATTGCTCAAAGTGCTGAGTTAAATCAGATGCTTCAGAGTCCTGTTGTAAGGTCTTCGAACAAAAAAGCGGTGTTGTCTTCAGTTTTTTCAAACGCGAATACGATTACATCAAATCTTATTGACACATTGATTTCTAACAAAAGATTGGCTCTTTTAAATGAAGTGGCATTAAGTTACATCAATTTATACGACCAATTAAGAGGAAGTCAAGTTGCAAAAGTAACAACAGCTGTAGCTCTAACTTCAGATTTAAAAACTAAAGTTTTAGCAAAAGTAAAAGCGCTTACAGGTAAAGAAGCAGAATTAGAAAACATAATAGATGAAAGCATTTTAGGTGGTTTCATTTTAAGAGTAGGTGATATACAGTACAATGCTAGTATCGCTAATAAGCTTGATAAATTAAAAAGAGAATTTACATTAAATTAAGATAATATCTATCTAACATAAATAAAGATGGCAGAAGTAAAACCAGCTGAAATATCAGCAATCTTAAAACAACAACTTTCAGGTTTTGAAGCAGGCGCTTCATTAGACGAAGTAGGAACAGTATTAACTGTAGGTGATGGTATTGTACGTGCTTACGGATTAGCTAACGCACAATATGGTGAATTAGTAGAATTCGAAGGTGGTACAGAAGGAATTGTACTTAACCTTGAAGAAGATAATGTAGGTATTGTACTTTTAGGTACTTCAGTAGGTGTTAAAGAAGGTTCTACTGTAAAACGTACTGAGCGTATTGCCTCTGTAAAAGTAGGCGAAGGTATTGTAGGACGTGTTGTAGATACCTTAGGTAATCCAATCGATGGTAAAGGACCAATTGTTGGTGAAACTTACGAAATGCCAGTGGAGCGTAAAGCACCAGGTGTTATCTACAGAGAGCCAGTAACTGAGCCATTACAAACAGGTATTAAAGCAATTGATGCTATGATTCCTGTAGGTAGAGGACAGCGTGAGTTAGTAATTGGTGACCGTCAAACAGGTAAGACAACGGTTTGTATTGATACAATCTTAAACCAAAAAGAATTTTATGATGCAGGTGAGCCTGTATATTGTATATATGTAGCCGTTGGACAAAAAGCATCAACAGTTGCAAATATTGCAAAAACTTTAGAAGAAAGAGGCGCATTAGCTTATACAACTATTGTAGCTGCCAACGCATCTGATCCAGCAGCAATGCAGGTATATGCTCCTATGACTGGTGCATCTATCGGAGAATATTTTAGAGATACTGGTCGTCCAGCATTAATTATTTATGATGATTTATCTAAGCAAGCAGTTGCTTACCGTGAGGTATCTTTATTATTACGTCGTCCTCCAGGACGTGAAGCATACCCTGGTGACGTTTTCTATCTTCACTCAAGGTTATTAGAGCGTTCTGCAAAAGTTATTAATGATGATAGCATTGCTAAGGAAATGAACGATTTACCAGATTCCCTTAAGCCGTTAGTAAAAGGAGGTGGTTCTTTAACTGCATTACCTATTATTGAAACTCAGGCTGGTGATGTATCTGCATATATCCCAACCAATGTAATTTCGATTACAGATGGACAGATTTTCTTAGATGGTGATTTATTTAATTCTGGTGTACGTCCAGCAATTAACGTGGGTATTTCAGTATCTCGTGTTGGTGGTAACGCACAGATTAAATCAATGAAAAAAGTATCTGGTACATTAAAATTAGACCAAGCACAGTTCCGTGAATTAGAAGCATTTGCTAAGTTCGGTTCAGATTTAGATGCATCTACATTAAATGTTATCGAAAAAGGTAAGCGTAATGTTGAGATTTTAAAGCAAGCACAAAATGATCCGTTTACCGTAGAAAATCAGGTAGCTATCATTTATGCGGGTTCTAAGAACTTATTAAGAAACGTTCCTGTAGAAAAAGTAAAAGAGTTCGAAAGAGATTTTATTGAATTCTTAAACGCTAAGCATAGAGATACTTTAGATACGTTGAAGTCAGGTAAATTAACTGATGAGGTTATTGACACCTTAACAAACGTTGCTAAAGACCTAGCAGCTAAGTACTAAATAATAAACTAATGTCACTCTGAGTGTAATCACTGAGCAAAGCTGAAGTGCAAACGAAGAGTCTTTATCTAATAAAGAATGGCTAATTTAAAAGAAATACGCAACAGAATATCATCGGTGTCTTCAACGATGCAGATTACCAGCGCCATGAAAATGGTATCTGCTGCTAAGTTAAAAAAGGCTCAAGATGCTATTACAGCAATGCGTCCTTACTCTAATAAGTTGACAGAATTATTACAAAGTCTTAGTGCAACATTAGATGCAGACTCTGGAAGTAAGTATTCTGCTCAAAGAGAAGTCAAAAATGTTTTAGTTGTTGCGATAACTTCAAATAGAGGGTTATGTGGAGCTTTTAATTCTAACATTATAAAGCAGACGAACGTTTTAATTAACGATGTATATTCGGATAAGAATGTTTTAGTATTAGCTATTGGGAAAAAAGCTAATGATGCTTTTTCTAAACAAGACAAAGTTATAGCTAATAAAAGTGAAGTTTTTGATACACTAACTTTTGATAACGTTGCTGAAATTGCTGAAATGCTTATGGATAAGTTTGTTAAAGGCGAGTTTGATAAAATAGAACTGGTTTATAACAGCTTTAAAAATGCTGCTACACAGATTGTAATGACAGAGCAATTTTTACCAATTGTTCCTATTGAAGGTGAAGCTAATGTAAACCTTGATTATATTTTTGAACCTTCAAAAGAAGAAATTGTAGACACTTTAATTCCTAAGTCATTAAAGACACAACTATTCAAAGGGATAAGAGATTCATTTGCTTCTGAGCACGGAGCGCGTATGACAGCTATGCACAAAGCAACGGATAATGCGACTGAATTAAGAGACCAATTGAAATTGACATATAACAAAGCGAGACAAGCTGCAATTACTAACGAAATCCTTGAGATTGTTGGTGGTGCAGAAGCTTTAAATAATTAGAAATTTTATTTCGCTATATAATAAACCTCACTATTTAAATAGTGAGGTTTTTTTATGTCTACTATTTTAATAACTGGCATAACTATCAGGGCAAAATCATACTTTTTTAGACAAAAAAATAGTGAGCTATCTACATGATTTTTAGTTGTTTAAGTTATTAATTATTTGTATATTATACTGATAATCAACAGCTTAACACAATGAATTCATCAGGTAATTTAAAAGACATTTTCGGACAAATACAAGACCACAGAAGCCATATAAACAAGCTTCATAATTTAGTTGACATCCTTCTTATTGGGATAATTGCAGTAATTTGTGG
>NZ_JABDQL010000076.1 GCF_013042245.1 Winogradskyella sp.
TAACGTTTTTTGCTTTCTAAGAAGGTTGTTCAGTTCAACAACAGTTTCTTTAATGTTTAATACCGCCTTTTTTCCCATAGGTAAATATACGAAATATATACGGCAATACATAACTTAAACGGTATAAAGCACTAGTTGGAAAGTCTTCTATTATTTAATAAGAAATATAATGGGCTAAGAACTAACGCTAGAAAATAAAAAGTCTCTCATTTCTGAGAGACTTTTTTATATTGTAAATAAAGACGGCTACTATAATGCAGTAACGTGCTTAGTTAGTTGAGATTTTAAGTTGCCAGCTTTGTTAGAATGAATAATATTCTTTTTAGCAAGTTTGTCAATCATACTAACTACCGATGGTAACATAGTTTGAGCTTCTTTAGCATCTGTCAACTCACGTAGCTTTTTAATAGCATTACGTGTTGTTTTATGCTGATATCTATTAAGTACACGTCTTTTTTCGTTACTTCTAATTCTCTTTAAGGCTGACTTATGATTTGCCATGTTTATTTTATCTTTATTAAAAAATTGTAGCCCGTAGGGGAATCGAACCCCTCTTACCAGGATGAAAACCTGGCGTCCTAGCCGATAGACGAACGGGCCATTTATTTACTTTGATTATAAACCTTTTTGTTACGAGTTTTAAATCAATCTAAAATTTAAATGAACAACAATGTTTTCCATTGCGGATGCAAAAATACAACTATTTTTAAATGTTGCAACACCTAAACAATTTTTTTTCAAAAAAATTAGTAAGCCTTTGCAAATAGTACACGTTGCTTAGAAGGATTACCTGTGTAAATACATTTTCCTTCCTCAATTTTACTATCGTACGGGATGCATCTAATCGTCGCTTTAGTGAGTTCTTTTAATTTGTTTTCAGTATCTGCGGTACCATCCCAATGTGCAGAAATAAATCCAGTTTTAGTTTCTAGTTGAGCTTTAAATTCTTCGAAGGTATCTACTTCAGTTATGTGTTCATCTCTGAACCTCTTTGCTTTATTAAATAACTCTTCTTGAATAGTCTTTAATAATTCAGAAATTTTATCCTCAATACCTTCAATCGAAACGATTTCTTTGGTCAAAGTATCTCGTCTTGCTAATTCAACAGTACCGTTTTCTAAATCTTTGGGGCCAATGGCAATCCTTAAGGGAACACCTTGTAATTCGTGTTGTGCAAATTTTGCTCCTGGTCTATAAGTGTCTCTATCGTCAAACTTTACACTAATATTTTTAGACTCTAAAGCTAATTTTAAAGTTATTACTACTTTCTTTATAGCTGTAAACTGTTCATCATTTTTAAATATAGGGACAATAACAACTTGATTAGGTGCAAGATTAGGTGGTAATACCAATCCTTTATCGTCACTATGTGTCATAATCAAGGCGCCCATTAAACGTGTAGACACGCCCCATGATGTCGCCCAAACATAATCTTGTTTTCCTTCTTTATTAGTAAACTTGACATCAAAGGCTTTTGCGAAATTCTGTCCTAAAAAGTGAGAGGTGCCTGCTTGTAAAGCTTTGCCATCTTGCATTAAAGCTTCAATACAATGGGTGTCGATTGCACCAGCAAAACGTTCGCTTTCTGTCTTTACTCCTTTAATTACGGGCATAGCCATAAAGTTTTCAGCAAATTTAGCATAGACTTTATTCATTTGCTCAGTTTCAGCAATGGCTTCCGCTTCGGTAGCATGAGCGGTATGGCCTTCTTGCCATAAAAATTCTGCTGTACGTAAGAAAAGACGAGTACGCATTTCCCAGCGTACGACATTTGCCCATTGATTTATAAGTATTGGTAAGTCTCTATAACTTTGTATCCATCCTTTATAAGTATTCCAAATAATAGCTTCACTAGTAGGTCTTACTACAAGTTCTTCTTCTAGTTTTGCTTCTGGGTCTACACGTAGCTTACCTTCGTTATCAGGGTCATTTTGTAATCTATAATGTGTAACAACAGCACATTCTTTAGCAAAACCTTCAGCATTTTTTTCTTCTGCTTCAAAGAGGCTTTTTGGTACAAAAAGTGGGAAATAAGCATTTTGATGTCCTGTGGCTTTGAACATACGGTCCAATTCATTCTGCATCTTTTCCCAAATAGCAAAGCCATAAGGTTTTATGACCATACAACCTCTAACTGCTGAATTTTCAGCTAAATCTGCTTTGACGACTAATTCATTATACCATTTTGAATAATCCTCAGTTCTTTTTGTAAGATTTTTGCTCATTATCTGTAATTTGGCACAAATGTTGTGCTTATGTTAAAAGAAAAAATAGTTGGGCAAAACTAACTATTTTTGCATTGTTCAACAATTAAATCATTAGAGATATGCGATTTACTTTTACACTCAAAAAATTAATAGCACCTTTCATGGTATTGGGCAGCATTTTACTGCTCTCTTCTTGCGGGGCTTATCAATACGTTGGATACGATAACGACGGAATTTATAATTCTGATCGCGTAGTTGTTGTTGAAGTTGAAGAGGCTGCAAATAGTAGAATCGATTCTCAAGCCTATTCAGATTATTTTGCTGGTCAAGCTATGGATGCACAACTAGCGAGAGAAGAGTCCGATATATTCACAGATATTGATTCTTACAGCAGTGGTGTAGTAGAAGAGGAAATTGTTGATATTCCCGGAAACTACGCCGGATGGGGACAAGTCAATGACCAAGTTATAGTTAATGTCTATGATAACGGATGGAACAACTGGGGTTGGGGTTGGAATGACCCATGGCTTTGGAACGGTGGTTTTGGCTGGGGCGGATTTGGTCCAGGTTGGGGCTTTGGATGGAATAGGTGGAATCGTTTGGGTGGTTTTGGTCTAGGCTGGGGCGGTGGCTTCGGTTGGGGTTGGAATAATCCCTGGAACTGGAATGGTGGCTTCGGTTGGGGATGGAATAATTTTGGATGGAACAATGGTTTTTATCGTAATGACCGTTTAGCTTTTAACAATGGAAGAAGAGGAGCAATTGGGAACAGATCTTTAGCTCAACTAAATAGAAGAAGTTTAACAAATTCTAGAAATAGATTTAGTACTAGCAGAAGAATTAGAAGTGGTAATAATACATCTTCAAGAATAAGAAGAGGTACTGTAGGTTCACGCTCAGGTTCAGGGACAAGAGTCCGAAGCGGCACAACGAGGTCTGGGAGTGGAACACGTGTTAATAGATCATCAACTAGACGCAGTAGCACCGGTACAGTTAGACGCTCATCATCTTCTACAAGAAGTTCTGGAGGTAGTGTAAGGCGATCTAGTAGTTCTTCACGCTCATCAGGTAGTGTTAGGTCTTCTAGAGGTGGTTCTAGTTCTTCAAGAGGTGGAGCCTCAAGAGGTGGCGGAAGACGAGGATAAATTTCAAAAAAAGTTTAGTTAAATAAAATATTATGAAAAAAGTCATTATACTATTCATAACAGTATTTTCATTGTTTTCTTTGAATGGACAAGATTTTACTGACGCATTAAGATTTGCACAAGATGAAATTAGCGGTACAGCCAGATTTAGAGCTATGGGTGGTGCTTTTGGAGCACTTGGTGGAGATATTTCTGCTATAAATGTAAATCCTGCAAGCTCAACGATATTTAATAGAAGTAAGGCTTCATTTACTTTTGGGTTTTCCTCTAGGAACAATACAGTGAATTATTTTAACAGAAGTTCAAATTCTAAAGATGATAATTTTAATTTAGCTCAAGGTGGTGGTGTTTTTGTGTATGAAAATAGTAATCCAAATTCAAAATGGACTAAATTTTCTATGGGTGTTGCATACGACCAGACTAATGATTTTAATGATAATTGGTTAGCAAATGGTGTTAATCCAAATACTTCCATCGGTGACTATTTTTCTGGTTTTGCAAATGGCTTACCTTTAGGTGATATTTCTACTTTACCTGGAGAAACAATTAACGAGGCTTATAGAGATATCGGAGAAGTGTTTGGTTTTGATTATCAACAAGCTTTTCTTGGTTTCGAATCTTTTATATTAGAACCAGAATCTGATACAGACGATAATACGGTTTATAACAGTAATATCACTGGCGGAAATTACAACCAACGATACGCATTAAATTCTACAGGTTACAACGGTAAAATGGCGTTTAATTTTGCGGCTCAGTATGATAATAAAATTAATCTTGGCCTAAACGTTAATGCTCATTTTTTGAATTACGAGCGTGTTACGGTTTTTGATGAAACTAATTCTAACAACACCTCTATAGTTTCTGCTGTAGGTTTTGACAATACGTTGTCGACCACAGGAGCTGGTATTTCCTTTCAATTAGGTTCAATAGTAAAAGTAACGGAAGAGTTTAGAGTAGGGTTAACATACGACTCACCAACTTGGTTTCGCGTTAACGAAGAAACATCTCAATTTTTACAAACAACAGTCGATGGTTTTGATAATCCAATAATTTTAAGTCCAAATATTATAAATATTTATCCAGAGTATAGGCTTCGTACACCAGGAAAGATTACTGGTAGTTTTGCTTATGTTTTTGGAGAAAAAGGCTTGTTGAGTTTTGATTATTCTCGAAAAGACTTTAGTCAAACAATATTTAGACCAACAAATGACCCTTTTTTTGCATTTCAAAATGACCAAATTTCAAACTTATTGGGTGTTTCAAATACCTATAGGTTAGGTGGAGAGCTACGACATAAACAATTTAGTTTTAGAGGTGGTTATAAGGTTGAAGGAAGTCCATATGAGGACGATAGTTTTGTAGGTGACTTAACAGCATATTCTCTTGGATTAGGCTATAATCTTGGGAACCTAACAATAGATTTAGCTTTTACCCAAGCTGAACGAGAAGAGAATAATACGTTTTTATATTCTAGTGCCCCAACATTTAACGAAACGGCTAATGTAGACACTAGATTTACAGACGTTGTATTGACATTAACATTCGGAATTTAGAATGCATTATATTAAAAGTATATTGAGCCTCTAGTAGAAATGTTAGAGGTTTTTTGTAAGGTTTTTAAAAAAGCTTCTATTATTAAACTAATGCCTAATCTACTTTTGTTATTAATTTAATTTGGTTTTTTGAAGATGTGAATCTTTTCGGTATGTTATGTCCTTATAAGTGTAAAGCTTATAAAAGTTCTCATAATTTTAATTCATATACAAAAACCTGATTATATCTACTTCCAAGAAGATGAAGCAAACAAAGTTTATCTTATTGAGAAAGGGAAAGTAAAGATTGGCTATTATAATGAAAATAGACAAGAAGTTGTCAAAGCCATACTTTGTAAAGGTAAATTATTTGGACAAAACGCTATCATGGGAGAAGATAAGCGAGATGAATTCGCTCAATCGATAGACAATAATACTTCTATATAGAATTATTACATTAGACTGGATACAAAGAATAGAGATTTAAAGTTAACTTAAATAACTTTGAATTATAAAAAAACAGAAACGTAATTACAATACTACATTTAAACAAAAAGCAGTTGAGTTAAGCTATGCTCGAGGCAATGTTAAACAGGTTTGTGAAGAATTAGACATACCTTATTCCGTGTTGTTTCGTTGGCGAAAAGAACAGAAAACCTATGGGAAAATAGTTTTCCAGGCAAAGGGAATCTCAAACAAACCGATGAACAAAAACAAATATCACGTTTAAAAAAACAATTAAAAAATCTGTATATCCTTAAAGTGTAATAATCAGAATGTATCTGTCATTTCGAGCGTGGTCACAGAGCGTGGTCGAAGTGTAGTCGATAAATCTAAGTTATTGATTTGCAATACATTTCGACTTTAGTTTATGCTGAGGACAGTCGAAGTGCTCAATGTGACAGAATGTGTTTGAAATCTAAATTATTACTGATTACGGACATACAATTTAAAAAATATCCAATTAGAAAGTGATATCTTAAAAAAGGCGAAATAGTGGTAGATAAATCTGATGCGGTTGATTGGTTTTCTGATAAGGTGCAAAAAGAAATAGACTCACTTTTAAAAGAAACTATTTATAATATTTAAAAGGCACAATAAGCATACCAAAGTTTTCACCTTTATCTTTACCTAAGTGTTTATGGTGAATTTTGTGTGCACGTCTCACACCTCGAGCGTATTTGTTATCTATATTTCTTAACCATTTAAAACGCTGGTGAATAAAAATATCGTGAACTATAAAATAGGCGAGTCCATAGGCCATTATACCTATGCCTATTGGTAAAAAGTACCACAGATTGTGCTCTCCCCACAAGTACCAACAGCCCATACTTACTACAGCATAAAAGATAAAAAAAGCATCATTACGCTCAAACCAACTATTATGGTCCTTGTGATGATGATCTCTGTGTAAATTCCAAAGAAATCCGTGCATGATAAACTTGTGGGTAAACCATGCGTTAAATTCCATTATAAAAAAAGTGGCTAAGAATATTAAAATCCAAAGAAATACTTGCATCGCTGAAAAAATTTTAGAGCAAATTTAATTGATATTTTACATAGCTACGTGTCAAGAGTTCTACTTTTTTGTAGTCGGGTACTCTTATACGAGTAGATTTAATTTCTAAAGCTGGGGTTTTCTTAAGTTTATCAAGTAGTTTACTGTAGTATCTGTAAGCCATGAATACTCCGAAACGTGCTTCTAATGGAAGCTTTTTAATACCAGCAAGTCCTTTTTCGAAGTCACTTTCAATATCTTTAATTATAGCATGTTTAGAAGCTTCATCTAAATGATTTAAGTCTGTATTAGGAAAATACGTTCGGCTTAAATCTTCAAAGTCTGCTTTTAAATCCCTGAGGAAATTTACTTTTTGAAAAGCAGAGCCTAAACTCATTGCAGAATCTTTTAATTCATCATATTTTTCGTTGTCACCTTTTACAAAAACTTTAAGACACATTAAACCAACAACGTCTGCAGATCCATAGATGTAGGCTTTATATTCTTCATCAGTAAGGTAATCTTGTTTATGTAAATCTTGTTGCATGCTTTTCATAAAAGCATCTACCATATGCCTTTCTACACCGTATTTATGGTACGTTTCCTGAAAAGAGTTTAGAATAGGATTCAAACTTATTTTCATTTCTAAAGCATCCTCTAAGTCTTTGGAAAACTTTTCGAATAATACATTTTTATCGTAATCATGAAATGTGTCTACAATTTCATCTGCAAAGCGAACGAATCCATAAATGTTATAGATATCTTGTCTAATACTTTCAGAAAGCATTTTCGTAGCCATAGAGAAAGATGTACTGTAAGAAGTGGTCACCAACTTACTACATTCTCTTGAAACGGTATCGAATATTGATTTCATGACTTTTAAATTTTACTTATTGTGTTTATTTATTAAATCTGCTGCCAATTTTCCTGAAATTAATGATGGTGGCACACCTGGCCCAGGAACCGTTAGCTGGCCTGTAAAATAGAGATTGCTCACTTTTTTACTTTTTAGGTTGGGTCTTAAAAACGCTGTTTGCGTTAACGTATTAGCCATTCCGTAGGCATTTCCCTTGTATGAGTTATACTGTTCTTTAAAGTCTTTGACACAAAAGGATTCTTTAAAGATAATATTATTTTTAACCTCCTGTAGGGTTTTTTTCTCAAATCTTTTGATAATGATATCAAAATATTGCTGCCTTAGCATTTCTGTGTCTTCTAAGTCTGGTGCGATTGGTATTAAGAAAAATCCTGTTTCACAGCCTTCTGGAGCCATACTTTTATCAGTTATAGAAGGAAAATTCACATAAAATAATGGGTCTTCAGGCCATTTGGGATTATCATAGATATCTTCAGCATGAGCTTCAAAATCGGTATCAAAGAACAAATTGTGGTGCTCTACATTATTTAATTTCTTATCAAATCCAACATAAAATAATAACGATGATGGTGCAAAGGTTTTCTTTTTCCAATAGCTGTCGCTGTATTGTCTAAATTCAGGGTTTAGTAATGTTTCAGAGTGACTGTAATCTGCGCCACTGAGCACATAGTCAGACTTTATAAATTTATTATTTACAGTAATTCCTGTGGTTTTACCATTTTTAACATTTATTTTTTCTACGGTTGCATTGGTGTTTATTTTAACACCTAGACTTTTAGCCAAATCGCGCATGGCTTTTATTACCTCGTACATTCCTCCTTTAGGATGCCAGGTTCCTAAGCCAAAGTCTGCAAAATTCATGAAACTATAAAACGATGGTGTTTTACTAGGTTTTGCTCCTAAAAATAAAACAGGGAACTCTAAGGTAGATATTAACTTTGGGTTATTGAAATTTTTTCGAACCTGACTACTTATAGTTTTAAAAAATTGATCAACTCTGATCATAGTATCTTTGGTTACTAATTCTAAAGGTGAAAGTCCCGGTTTAAGTACGATCTTGTTAATAGCTATGTTGTAATTTTCTTGTGCTTGTGATATGAATTTCCGCAGAGGCTTAGAACTGCCAACTTCAATACGCTCAAACTCTTCACAAATCTTATCCATAGTGTCTCCAATGGTTATTTCATCATCAGAGAAAAATATTTTGTATGCAGGGCTTAATTTATCTAGTTTATAATAGTCCGAAGTGGATTTGCCGAAGTCGTTAAAAAATTTTTCAAAAATATCAGGCATCCAATACCAACTTGGACCGATATCAAATGTAAAGCCTTCTTTTTTTAATTGTCTTGCACGGCCACCAACAGTTTTATTTTTTTCAAAAACTGATACATCATAGCCATCTTTTGCCAAATAGCAAGCTGCTGATAAAGAAGAAAACCCTGAGCCTATTATAGATACTTTTTTCATATATTACTTAAGCTGGGATACAACTTCTTTTATGGATTTAAATGGTTTAATTTTATTTGGAAGCTTTTCTAAGTCTAAGCTGTTAAGCATCTGTCCTAAAATCCAAAATTCTGCATTTGATTTTTGTAAAATAAGTTTATCAAAATCTTTGATATAATCTTCAATCTCTTCTTTAACTGGTTTAATAGTAAAGTAGGACAAGAAAACAAGATCATCATAATAGTCCAAAATATCAGGCAGACTTTCTAGTGGGACACTTTGCCCTAAAAAAATACAGTTATAATTATGAGATACGATTTGATAATTTAAAAACATTAATCCTAATTCATGGATTTCGTTATCTGGCAAGTATAAAACAAATGTTTTTTTAGACTTAGGTTTAGCGTCAACTTGAATTAATTCTGTATTAATTAAAAGTTTTTGACGAATTAAGGTGGTTAAAAAATGCTCGTGAGCCGGAGTGATGGTATCAGTTTGCCAAAGAAGTCCAATTTCTGTAAGTAGCGGAATGAAGATGTCGTAGAAAACATCTTCAAAAGATTTGTCTCTCAACAAAGATTCGTATGTATTGTAAAACAATACTTGATCAAAATTGAGCATTGATAATTTGAAAGAATTAATAGCATGACTTTCAAGATTGTTTTCTGTAGCTATTTTCCTAACTAAATCTGAGATTTCAATAGAAGTTAATGTTGCTATTTTAGAAATTTTATAACCATTATTGTTTAAATAACTAACATTAAGCATTTTTTGGAAGCTTGCAAGGTCGTAATATCTTATGTTAGTTTCTGTTCGTTTTGGCGTTAGAAGATTATAACGTTTTTCCCATATTCTTATGGTATGCGCTTTAATTCCAGTAAGGTTTTCTAAATCCTTAATACTAAACTTGTTCTTTAAATTGTTCATTTAATTAGGTGAAAGTTTAAACAAAAATAAGTTTTTAAGTTAAATGGGTACTTTATTTAACAAAAATTAAGCAAAGAATTTGGTAAAACTTGAAGTAAGAATAAAGTGCGCACGAGAAGACTCGAACTTCCACGACCTAAAACGGTCACTGGCCCCTCAAGCCAGCGCGTCTACCAATTCCGCCACGTGCGCAAAATAGAAGTGTAAATGTAAAAAAAAAGCTAAGCAAGTTGCTTAACTTTAGTGACTTGGCTGGGGCTCGAACCCAGGACCCTCTCCTTAAAAGGGAGATGCTCTACCAACTGAGCTACCAAGTCAAATTTTATTTCTCTAAATGAGGGTGCAAATATAAAATGTTTAATTAATAAAACAATGCTTTTTTTAGATATTTTTTTGTTTTTTTGTTATGCACTTATCTAGGTGTTTCACAATCAATTTTATAGCGCTTATGATTATAGTTTTAGTAGGATATATGGGTTCCGGGAAATCGACAATTGGCAAGGATTTATCAAAAATTATCGATTATGAATTTATCGATTTAGATACTTATATTGAAGAAAATGAAGAGATGTCCGTATCAAAACTATTTAAAGATAAAGGAGAAATCTATTTTAGGAAAAAAGAAATGCTCTATCTCAAGCAAATTCTAGAGGCTAAAGAAAATATTGTCTTGGCTTTAGGTGGTGGTACACCTTGTTATGGAAATAATATGGATTTGATATCTACTCATAAAAACGTAAAATCCTTTTATTTAAAAGCATCTCTTAAAGAATTAGCAAAACGTTTAAATCCTGAAAAAGAAAATCGCCCATTAATAAGTCACCTTATAAATGAAGATGACTTTATAGAGTTTTTAGGAAAACACCTATTTGAAAGATCAGTTTTTTACTCAAAAGCAAGTATTACCGTAAATACGGATTGTAAATCAATAAATGAAACAGTACAAGATATAGTTGTAAACTTAGTCTAAAAAGGCTTCGTAAGGTTGTTTACTTAGATTAACATTAATATGTTCTTTGAGAGAAGTAGATAAAGATATACCTTTAAAATCTGCTTTAACAGGAAATTTTTTATGATTTCTATTGACTAAGACCGCTGTTTTAAATTTTTTTAAGGGTACGTTTAGAAAGTGCCTAACACCGTATATTAAAGTACTACCAGAGTTTAAGACATCATCGACAAGTATGATAGATTTGTTAGAATAATCTTCAGTTTTTAATGAAGTGGTAATAGTGTTAAGAGGGTTAGACTTATCTATAAAAACTTTGCATAAAATAATATTTAACTCAGATATTTTGTCAAGATTAGTTTTTATTTTTTTTGCTAAGAGAAACCCGTTTTTTTCAATACCTGCTAAAATAACTTGTTTTTCATCGGTATTGGTTTCATATATCTGATAGGCAATTCTCTTAATTTTATTCTGGATTTCTTGATGGTTTAGAATTGTATTTTTTTCTGTAGTCATAATCACTTTTTTTCAAATATAAAAAAGAGTTCTTTATTTCTTCTAGCTTTAATAGAATTGTATGCTTTTTCAATTATATTTATATTAAAACACTCTTTAAAAAGTCTAACATAACTGGACTTATCTCCACCAAAAGGTGGACCATTTTCTGTCAATTCAAAATTAAAAAGTAAACCTACCAGTTTACCTTTTGGATTTAGAATATCAGCCATTTTATGAACATAATCTCTTCGTAATTCTGGATTTAAAGCACAGAAAAAAGTTTGTTCCAAGATTAAATCAAAGCTTATGTTTAGATTAAAAAAATCTTTATGAAGACAATGTTCAGTAGGAAAGTCAGGAATTCTAGTTTTTAAATTTTGAAGAGGACTTATAGCGATGTCTAATACATATGTGTTTTTAAATCCCAATTCCCAAAGGTACTCAGCTTCATAGCTATTTCCTGTACCAGGAACTAATATCCTAATATCTTTATTATTAAGTTGGTCTATATAGGTTTTTAAGGGAGTTGAAATCTTACCAATATCCCAGCCAGTATTTTTGTTCTGATATCTGTTCTCCCAATAATTGCTATTTAAACTACTCCTCTTCATCAGTATAACTTTCTAGAGAGCGGCGGTCTTTTTTTGTTGGTCTACCTGTTCCCTTTTTACGGTAATAGTCTTTACTGTATTTAAGTAATTCTTGAGCTTCAAATTCTGATTTTGGAGTCAAATCAACTCTGTATATATCTACTAATTTTGCACCAACTCGGTTAGGTGGAGTATCATTAACCTTAATTTTATAATTAATTTGGTTCTTTCTAACTGTTATTATATCTCCAATATATACCTCACGACTTGGTTTTATAACAACATCATTAATCTTAACCTGTCCCTTCTTGCAAGCAATTGAAGCTTGATTTCTTGTCTTGTGATATCGTACACACCATAAAAACTTATCTACTCGCATATATTTTAATTAAAAACTGCGTTAATGAGTTTGTACAAAAGTATTATATTATTGTATCTTGCGTCACAAAATTAAGCAATATTGAACCTTGTTTGTGTAATTGCAAACTCGTATTTAAAATATTATAATGAAATTAAGAAATATCCTAGCAAGTGTAACATTTTTTACACTTATTATTTTTGCCTGTTCACCAGATGATTCAGATTTTACACCTGCAGAAGAAATAGATAGAGTAGAGCAGCAAGTAGTTGATGAAGCACTTTTGCAAACCTACTTAAGTACACATTATTATAACTCAGATAACTTCATCCAAGGAGAAAATTATCAGGTAAATGATATTGTAATTGCTAAATTAGAGGATGGACAAACAGTTCCTAGTGGGCATACTCTATTATCAACTGTTGTAGAAGCTTTTAGTACAAATTTTGAAGGGGTCGAATATGTATATTACGTTTTAAAAATTAACCAAGGTGGAGGCAGTACTTCTCCATCTTTTACTGATAAGGTTCGAGTGAGTTATGAAGGAAGCCTTGCTGATGACGGTTCAGTTTTTGATAATCGAATTATACAAGATTTTGATTTAGTTGGTCTAAATGAATTTCAAGGTGTCATTCCTGGTTGGCAAAGAGTATTTCCAAATTTCAATTCAGCTGAAAGTTTTAGTATTTCTGCCAATGGAGAAGTTTTATATGATAATTATGGGCTTGGAGTTATGTTTCTACCTTCTGGTTTAGGTTATTTTGGAAGAGCACTTGAAGGTATTCCTATTTACTCAAATTTAGTATTTAAATTTGCGCTTTTTCAAACTGAAGTTAATGACCATGATAATGATGGTGTTCCTTCTATATTAGAAGATTTAAATAACGATTCAAGTACTTTTGATGAAGATACTGACGAAGATATAATTTCAAATTATGTAGACCCTGATGATGATGGTGATGGTATTTTAACTATTAATGAAGTTTTAGTGAAAACTTATACTGAAGATGAAGCTGGAAATCCATTTATGTCTTATGCAGATGCACAATCTTATTTTGACTCTAACGCTGTTCAGTTTGAGAATTTTGTAAGTATTATTAGACAAATTGATAATACTTATGTTTTGAATACTGTTATTTTACCAAATACCAACAGTTCAGATGTGCCTGATTTACCTGATTATTTAGATTCAACAGTTACAAATAACTTAAGTGATGATTAGATAGTCTACACTAATTAATGCGAATCAAGAGTTAAATATTAGTGTTATAAAGGCTGCGGCTAATCGTCCATAAACATGTAGACTCAGTCCTTTAGTAGATCTCACCTTACTCGCTTTCTGTATATCTGATTTTTCAATAA
>NZ_JABDQL010000052.1 GCF_013042245.1 Winogradskyella sp.
TCATTTACTATTTCCTGTCGCTCAAATAATTCGAGGCTTTTGAAGTATTCTGTGAAATTTTGTGGTATCATGACTTTCGTTTTTACTAAAATACAACTTATTTAAGTCATATTATAGAATATAGCCATTATAATTAAGAAAAAATGTATTTCAGCAAGCTAAACAAAACTATATAAAAGTAGATTTTAAAATATCGAAATCTTAACCCTAAACATTATGTCCTATAGGTGACAAATATCATTTTAAAACAGTGAAATCAATAATACCTTTAAGCTATGAAAGCAAACCTCAACTTGGGCAGCGTATCTGGTATCAAGATAAAAGTGCATTGGACATTTATATTTATAATTCTTTGGGTGGTTTTTGCAGAATTAAAACAAGGTGGCAATACGCAAAGTGTGTTATACAATGTTGCCTTTATTTTGGTTGTCTTTGTTTGTGTCATTCTTCATGAATTGGGTCACGCACTAACTGCCAAGCAGTTTGGTATTAACACCAAGAAAATTACCTTGTTACCGATTGGAGGCTTGGCAAGTTTGGATAAAATACCTGAATCTCCAAGGCAAGAGCTTATTGTGACTATTGCTGGTCCTTTGGTAAATGTTGCCATTGCCTTGCTGCTTTATTTCTTTATTCAGTTTGAAAATTATAGCAATCTTAATTTAGATGAAGCCTTTATTGTCTTAAAAAAACTAACGCTTCAAAATTTTATTTTCTATTTGTTTGTTGTGAATATTGGTTTGGTCATATTTAATGTCATACCTGCATTTCCTATGGATGGCGGTCGGGTTTTAAGAGCGCTTTTATCGTTAAGAATGAATCGTGTTAAAGCTACCAAAATTGCAGCTTCTATCGGTCAATTTATTGCTGCATTCTTTTTATTGTTTGGCTTGTTGTACAATCCATTTTTAGTATTTATTGCACTCTTTATTTTTTTAGGTGCCTATGGCGAAAACCAAATGGTACAACATATGGCATTACTAAAAGACCATAACGTCAAAGACGCAATGCTCACAAATATTACCACTTTACAACCTGAAACAACACTAGATGACATCTTGAAACTCATTATTTCTGGGACAGAAACCAATTTTATAGTTACAAAAGATGATGCTGTATTGGGCATAGTCTATCATAAAACCATAATTGAATATTCTAGCAACAGAAATAAATTAGCCAAGGACATCATGGAAACTGATTTTAAAACGCTAAACACCAGCGATAATCTCAAAAGCACTTACGCTAGCATAATGGGCAAAAAGCAGATGTTTTTCCCTGTATTAGAAAATGAAAAACTAATAGGTGCCATTGACCATACCAACCTCAACGAATTTATTATGCTACAAACCAAATTAGTATATTAAATGAAGTATTTTAATTACATCCTTTTAATCATATTCTTAATGTCTTGTTCGGATAAAACTGATAAAATCCTACCCGAAGAACAAGTACTAACAGAATCTGTATACGCATCGGTAACCATACAGCCTGATAGTCTTTATCAATCTTACGCCATTGTTTCTGGTATTTTAGATGCTAATTTAGTTGAAGAAGGTGATGCGGTTATAAAAGATGAAATCATAATTCAAATTATTAATAACACACCTAAACTAAACACACAAAACTCTAAACTGGCTTTAGATTTAGCTAAACAGAATTACAAAGGTAGTGCTGCAATTTTAAATAGTATAAAAGATGAAATTGAGGCTACTAGATTGAAGTATAAAAATGATTCTATTAATTATTACAGACAAGAAAATCTATGGAAACAAAATATTGGCTCCAAAGTACAATACGATTCAAAAAAACTAAATTACGAGCTATCATCCAATAGTTTACGTTTACTACAAAGCAAATACACACGCACAAAAAACGAATTAGAGACCGCGGTACAACAAGCACAAAATAACTACTTATCGGCATTGATTAACACCAAAGATTTTGCTGTAAAAAGTAAGATTAACGGTAAGGTCTATGCTTTGTACAAAGAACCTGGCGAAATCGTCACAACTATGGAACCCTTAGCAGCTATTGGAAGTACCAACAATTTTATCATAGAACTGTTAGTTGACGAAGTAGACATAGTCCGCATTGCTAAAGGGCAAAATATCCTAATCACCTTAGATGCCTATAATAATGAAGTTTTTAAAGGAAAGGTTTCAAAAATTTATCCAAAAAAAGATGAGCGCAACCAGACTTTTTTAGTAGAAGGAGTTTTTAACAATGCTCCACCAAAACTTTATCCTGGACTTTCTGGTGAAGCCAATATAGTTATTGCAAAACGCGACAATGCGTTAACTATACCAAAAACATATCTTATTGATGGCAGCAAAGTAAAAACCGATGATGGTATTGTTACTGTCGAAACTGGATTGCAAAGTATGGAACATGTAGAAATCTTATTAGGAATTACGAAAGAAACTTATATTCACAAACCCGACTGATGATAAACTGGAAGGTCATACTAAACATAGCCAAAACACACTTATTGACAAAAATTAAGCAAACGTCAATTGCAGCTTTGGGTGTTACGTTTGGTATTGGTGCCTACATCACTTTAGTCTGCTTTATGACGGGTTTAAATAAAATGTTGGATGATTTAATTCTCAATCAAACACCACACATTCATATTTATAACGAAATAGAACCGTCAGAAAAACAGCCTATCGCTTTATATGATGAATTTGAGAACAGCTTAAATATCATTCATTCTATAAAACCAAAAATTACTCAAAAAAAAATCCATAATGCTTTACCCATTATTGATTATTTAGAACGCGATAAAAACGTTCGTGCTGCGCTACCTCGAATAGAAACCCAAATTTTTTATATAGCAGGTTCAATTGAAATTGGAGGCAACTTAACGGGAATTAATCCAATTAATGAAGCCAAATATTTCAACATGGGAGATTATATTGTTGAAGGTTCAGCAGAAGCCCTTCAAAATATGGATAATAGTATTTTATTGGGTATTGGTATTGCAGAAAAAATGTCACTAAAAGTTGGTGACCGTGTACAATTAAGCCCAATTGAAGGTGACATTTTTCCGTTAAAAATTGTCGGGTTTTACCAAAGTGGTATTGCTGATTTAGATGCGGTACAAAGTTTTACAAATATAAAAACCATACAACGTATTTTGGGTAAAGCCGAAAATTATATCACGGACATTAATGTAAAACTTCATGATATGGAACTCGCACTTCCTATGTCTAAAAACATTGAGCAGCAATTCAATCTAAAAGCTATTGATATCAATACCGCAAATGCACAATTTGAAACTGGCACAACCATAAGAAACCTTATTACTTACGCAGTTTCAGTAACCTTACTCATTGTTGCTGGTTTTGGAATATATAATATTTTGAATATGCTTATTTATGAAAAAATGAACGATATCGCGATACTAAAAGCCACAGGATTTTCTGGTCATGACGTCCAATTGATATTCATGAGTCAAGCCATGATTATCGGTTTTGTAGGTGGTATTATAGGTTTACTCATCGGTTTTGGGTTAACACGTTTAATCGATACTATTCCATTTCAAACAGAAGCGCTTCCAACTGTAGAAACCTACAGGGCAAACGCATCTAAAAAAGTTTAATATTTGGGGTTAAATCATTGGTTTTCAGTTGTTTTTATGAATTAATTTTTGTATATTATATTGATAATCAATATTTTATGTACTTTGAAAACAACAA
>NZ_JABDQL010000075.1 GCF_013042245.1 Winogradskyella sp.
ATGATATAGTAAAACTGTAACATTATGACTTTTATGGATATATTTACTATTCTGTGACATCGAGTCACAAAATAGTAATAATTAACGAGGCAAGCCTCGAGGTATTAAACCTGAAAGCGAATAAAGTCAATGTTTATGACTGTATTTTATCATTGGCAATTTTACAGCTAATCTGTTTAGCTTTCTACAGCATCTTCGACTTCATCAGCTGCTTCTTCTATTGCATCACCAGCTTCGTCTAAGCCTTCTTCAATTTTTTAATCTGTAGTTATTTTTGTTCTCTACAGCTTGTTAAAATTACCCTTAGAGAGAATAATATTATAAATATAAATATCCTTTAGAATAATTAGAAATAATTTGTGGGCTGAAGGAATTTTCACTATAATGCATAAAATTTACAATTACAATTTTTATTTATGGGTAGACCCGCAACAAAGCCGACAAAATTAAAAGATGGTTTTTATATCGAAATTCGCAATAAAGGTTCTAGATCTGGTGTGAAGTTATATAACGCTACAAAAGCTCAAATGGAACGTTCTATAAAAATGTATGAGCGCTCTAAAGAAGTTATAATATTAGGCGAATGTGTTAATGGTAAGTTTGTTAACAAAGATCCTAAAGTACATGTCGCAGGATAGAGAATATTCTCTCAAAATGTGATATTTCTCATATTTATTCCTTTTTTTTCTTTATATCTTGTTGATTGATTTATGGCAATTTATTAGTGCTTATTAACTAAAACAATCAACAATTATGACAAATTCAGCTAACTCAAAAGCCCCATTTTGGTATTGGATAGTTTCCCTGCTGGCCTTACTTTGGTATGGTTTAGGAATATACTATTATCTTTCCCAAGCCTACAATACATCTGCATATAGAGCAATGTACACACCAGAACAATTAATGGTAGTCGATAAAATGCCTGCTTGGGCAATTGGTGCATTTGCAGTAGCTGTGTTTACAGGTATCATTGGTGTAATTGGAATGTTTTTAAGAAAGGAATGGTCTAAAACCTTATTCCTAATATCATTAGCAGGAATAATTGTTCAGTATATCTACAATGTATTTATTGGAAAGATGTATGAGTTATTTTCTCTCCCAGAAAATATACGCTACTTTATTATACCAATTATTGCTTATTTGTTGTATTATATTGTTTCTGATGTAAGTAAGCGTCAATGGTTTAATAAAATTTAAAGTTAGGTTTTCGTTTGAAAATAATCAATTTTATTATTCAAAATCTATAGAGTGAAGTATTAATCCCGAAGCCGGGGCAATATAGTTCATAATTTCAGTACTCGTTTTAGATAAAGAGTTCTCAATATAATCTAGACTTACTTCACCTCTACCCAACTTAATCAACACACCAAACATAAGTCGTATTTGGTTACGCATAAAGCCCTTTCCTTTTACCTTTAAAACATAAGAGGTCTCAGGAAAGAAGTTAGCAGTATATATACAGTTTTCAATTAGTTCGCAGCTTTCTATGGTTCTTATAAACTGACCGGTTGCAGAAGCCTTATAACAATAAGACTTAAAATTATGTGTACCATTGAATAGTAATGCGCCTTGCTTCATGAGTTCAACATTTAGAGGCTCTAAAATCGTTGTTAGAATAGGTGCACAAAACGGATGATTCTTTTGACCTTCTGAGAATACATAATGATATTCCTTAGTCTTAGAATCCTGAATAACATTAAAATCTTTATTAACTTCTTTAATACTTAAGGCCCTAATATCTTGTGGTAAGTTATGGTTAAACAACTCTAAAAAAGCATCAAAATTTTCTATAGGAAAATCATAGAGAAATAACTCCAAAGCTCCTTCATTAGCCGAAACCATGGCGTCAGTACGACCAGCACCAAGTGTTTTAAAACGTTGTTTTCCTAAAATATATTTTAGAGTTCGGTCTATCATTAGATGTATCGTTTTTACATCAGGCTGTTTCTGCCAACCGTGGAAACGATAACCTAAATACTGAATTTTTATTAAATAATAAAAGCGTTTTTCGAAAATCATATTAGTACCGAAAGTAATTCTTATGTCCTAGTCTATCAAATTTTTTTTAACTTGAAACAATTAACTATCAAAATCAATATAACCATGACAACAACAAAACCACCAATTTGGTTCTGGATTATAAGTGTTTTAGCACTGATTTGGAACGGTATGGGCGTACTAGCCTATTTGGGCAAAGCATTTGCAACAGAAGAGATGATTGCTGCACCACCAGAAGAACAACAAGTAGAATTTTTAATGGAATTCCCTGCTTGGTATACAGCAGCATTTGCGATAGCCGTTTTTGCAGGTATAGTAGGCGCATTATGTTTATTAATCCGAAAAAAAATGGCATATATCCTATTTGTTTTATCTGCTTTAGGTGCAATCATACAGCATATTTATTTATTTATAACTGTTGAAATGACAGGAACTCAATTGGTAATGCCTATACTAGTAATTGCTGTTTGTTTGTACTTAATATATTTCGCTAAAAACTCTATTAAAAAGAATTGGATAAATTAAATGCTTAATATTATATTTTTAAAGCATCAGAGTTTCTGGTGCTTTTTTGATTCAATTTATTTTTTTGTATAAATATTAAACTCAGATTTAAATGTCCGTAATGAGTAATAATTAAAATTTCAAACACATTCTGTCACATTGATAGTGGTCGAAATACCTTGTAAAACAATACTTTAGATTTCTCGACTACACTTCGACTACGCTCTGTGACCACGCTCGAAATGACAGAGAAATCATTATATTTTTCAATTTATGATTAAAAAAGATAATCAATAACGAAGATTATGACAACTCTATGATCAAGTATTTTGATTATGCTATGTGTTTGCTACGGTTTTGGACAAAAGCCAAAATTAGTTGCAATGTCTGGGACTTATGAGAAAGCATATAAATTAGGTTCTATTTATTATGAAACGAGCATGCTAAACATATTATCACCCAAAGGAATGATTAATAGCGAACTTTTTTCTACGAAGATGGTAACATCAAATCAAAAGGGCAATATTTACATTGCAAACAACCTATCGGCAAATGGACTTATTACGATAAAGAGGGAAATATAGTTTCTACAATGACCTATACACGGTAACTATCTGTCGCGTCCCTTTAAAATATTAACTACGTGTTTGAGCTTAAAGCCTTTGGCTTGCAGTAACATTAAATAGTGAAAGAGTAAATCTGCACTTTCTTCCAAAAATAATTTATCATTATCGTCTTTTGCCTCAATAACAACCTCTACAGCTTCTTCTCCTACCTTTTGCGCAACTTTATTAATACCTTTAGCAAATAATGAGGCAACATATGATTTTTGTGTATCTGCGTTTTCTATTCGAGATGTAATGGTGTTTTCTAATTTTGAAATAAAACCAAATGATTGTTCATTAGTTACATTCCAACAGGTATCCGAGCCTTTATGACATGTTGGTCCTTTGGGGTTTACTGAAATTAAAAGCGTATCACTATCACAATCAAGTTTCATATTTACTAGATTTAGAACATTTCCACTTTCTTCTCCTTTTGTCCACAATCTATTTTTAGTCCTGCTGAAAAAAGTGACTAAACCTGAAGTTTTTGTTTTATCAAAAGCTTCTTGATTCATATACCCAAGCATCAACACATTTTTTGTCAATGCATCTTGTATGATAGCTGGCACTAACCCGTCTTTATTTTTATCGAAATCTATATTCATATTATGTTAGTTATGAGATACTGAAACAAGTTCAGCATAACGACTAAAGTCGCACTTCTATATTCTGTTTTCGTAATTCCTCTTTTAATTCTATGATTGATATTTCTTCAAAGTGAAAAACACTAGCTGCTAAAGCTGCATCCGCTTTGCCTAACTTAAATGTATCAGCAAAATGCTGAATAGTTCCGGCACCACCAGAAGCGATAATAGGAATATTAACTAATTCTGATAATGTGGCCAGTGCCTCATTCGCAAAACCGCCTTTGGTTCCGTCATGATTCATGGATGTAAATAAGATTTCACCAGCACCACGGTCTTCTATTTCTTTGGCCCAGTCAAATAATTTAATATCTGTTGGTATGGTTCCACCTGCTAGATGCACAAACCATTCGCCTTCTATTTGCTTAGCGTCAATAGCAACAACGACGCATTGACTTCCAAATTTTTTAGATAATTCATTAATTAATTCTGGTCGCTTTACCGCTGATGAATTTATAGATACTTTATCTGCACCACAGTGCAATAAATCATCTACGTCTTCAACAGATGAAATCCCGCCACCAACTGTGAATGGTATATTGACTTGTTCTGCGACTTTTAAGACCATGTCGTGCATGGTTTTTCTGTTTTCTAGTGTTGCAGCAATATCTAAGAAAACCAATTCATCTGCCCCAAGCTCTGCATATTGCTTAGCAAGTACTACAGGGTCACCAGCATCACGCAAATCTACAAAATTGACACCTTTTACGGTACGTCCATCTTTTATATCTAAGCAAGGAACAATTCGTTTTGTGAGCATAATTAATTATTGATAATAAATTGTTCTATTTCTTTTAATGAAATTCTGTTTTCATAGATAGCTTTTCCTAATATAACACCTTCGCAACCCATTTCTAACAGTTGTGGTAATTCATCTAATTTTGAAATACCACCTGAAGCTATTAAGTTAACTCCATTTACTTCATTTAAGATTCTTTTATATAACTCAAACGAAGGTCCGTCAAGCATTCCGTCTTTTGAAATATCTGTACATATTACATAAGAAAAACCTTTAGTTTGGTAGCCCTTGATAAAAGGAATCACATCCAAATTACTCTCTTCTTGCCAACCAGAAATCGCTATTTTTTCATTATTACAATCCGCACCAAGAATGATTTTATCAGAGCCAAATTTAGAAATCCATTTTTCAAATATATCTGGCTTTTTAACTGCTATACTACCACCTGTTATTTGATGCGCTCCAGATTCGAAAGCAATTTTTAAGTCTTTATCAGTCTTTAATCCACCTCCAAAATCTATCTTAAGATTTGTTTTGCTAGCAATACTTTCTAAAATTTTATAGTTAACAATATGACTAGCTTTTGCACCATCCAAGTCAACAACATGTAAGTATTGAATACCTGCATCCTCAAACATTTTTGCAACTTCCAAAGGATTCTCGTTATATACTTTTTTGGTGTCATAATCACCTTTGGTTAAACGGACGCATTGCCCATTTATAATATCAATTGCTGGTATAATTCTCATTTTATAAGTCTAAAAAGTTTTTTAGTAATTGCGCTCCAGTTTTACCGCTTTTTTCTGGGTGAAACTGAACACCAAAGAAATTATCATTTTCTAATGCTGAAGCATATTCTATTTCATAATCTGAAGTTGCAATGGACTCATCACAATTTGCAGCATAATAACTATGCACCAAATACATATAATCACCTTCAGAAATATTCTTGAACAAATCAGATTTAATATTTTTTATAGTATTCCATCCCATATGTGGCACCTTTACGCTTTTTGAAAAACGCTTAACGTTAGTATTAAATATCCCTAATCCTTTAGTATCTCCTTCTTCTGTATAATTACACATCAGTTGCATGCCTAAACATATACCCAAAACGGGTTGTTTAAGCTTCGGAATCAAGGAGTCAAGCCCACTTTCTTTGAGCATTTGCATGGCTGAACTTGCTTCTCCTACTCCTGGAAAAATAACTTTATCTGCGGTTATTATTTCGTCTGGATTATTAGATAATACCGCATTATATCCCAAACGCTGAAAAGCAAATTGAATACTCTTGATATTCCCTGCACCGTAATTAACTATTTTCAAATCCATTACAACACTCCTTTTGTTGATGGTAAAATCATTTTTTCTACATCTTGTTTTACAGCCATTTTAATCGCCTTTGCAAAAGCTTTAAAAATGGCCTCAATCTTATGATGTTCATTTGTGCCTTCGACCCTTATATTTAGGTTACACTTTGCGCCATCTGTAAAGGATTTAAAGAAGTGATAAAACATTTCCGTTGGCATCTTACCAATCATTTCTCGTTTAAAATCTGCTTCCCAAACTAGCCAATTACGACCACCAAAATCAATAGCAACTTGAGCTAAGCAATCATCCATTGGTAATAAAAAACCGTAACGTTCAATACCTAATTTGTTACCAAGTGTCTTTGCAAATACTTCGCCTAAGGCAATGGCTGTATCTTCTATGGTATGATGTTCATCTACTTCTAAATCACCATCTACATTAATATTTAAATCCATTTGACCATGACGTGCAATCTGATCTAACATGTGGTCAAAAAATGCAATACCAGTATCGATATTACTTTTACCCGTTCCATCAAGATTAAGGTCTATTTTAATCTTAGTTTCATTGGTGTTTCGCTCAATACCACCAATACGTTCTGTCGTTTTTAAAAATCTATAAATTACTTCCCAATCATTAGTTTCTAAAGCTATATAGTCTTGTAATTGATTATTGCTAACCGTGACTTCATCAGTACCAAGGTTTGTATTGTCGTTGATGAAAATAGCTTTAGAACCTAAATTTTTAGCCAATTCTACATCCGTCAATCTATCTCCTATGATATATGAATTAGCTAAATCATAATCTTCAGAAAAATACTTAGTCAATAAACCGGTATTGGGTTTTCTTGTTGGTGCATTATCCTTTGCAAATGTTTTGTCTATAAATTGCTCTTCGAAAACAACACCTTCTGATTCAAAAGTTTTTAAAACAAAGTTGTGTACAGGCCAAAACGTGTCTTCAGGATAGACATCTGTACCTAAACCATCTTGATTGGTAATCATGACGATTTCAAAATTCAATTCTTTAGCTATTTTACTTAAGTATTGAAAGACCTTTGGGTAGAACTCTAATTTCTCAAATGAATCTATTTGTTCGTCTTCTGGTTCTCGTATTAAAGTGCCATCTCTATCTATGAACAGTACTGGTTTCATTATAGTTGGTTTAAAATTTTTATTAGTATTTTATTTTCATTAGGTGTGCCAATTGTAAATCGTAAACAGTTTTGGCACAATGGCTGATTTGTTCGATTTCTTACCACGACACCTTTTTTAATTAATTGCGAATAACGAAAGTTAGCATCATCCACTTCTACTAAAAGGAAATTAGCATCTGAAGCATATACTATTTTTATAAATGAAATTTCGCTTAATTCAGATGTTAATAATTCTCTTTCTTTTAAAATTAAATCAATCTCTTGTTTAACAACGTTTAAATCATTCAAACGCTCTAGAGCTTTATCCTGAGATAATTGATTGACATTATACGGTGGTTTAATCTTATTCAAAATTGAAATAATAAATTCTGAAGCATAACAGATTCCAAGTCTTATTCCCGCCAAACCATAAGCTTTTGAAAGCGTTTGTGTGATTACGAGATTTTGAAAATCATTTAAGCGACTTACCCAACTCTCTTTACTTGAAAAATCAATATAGGCTTCATCAATTACAACTATTCCTTTGAACTTTTTTAGTAACTCTTCAACTTTATTGGAGTTATAACTATTAGCCGTTGGATTGTTAGGTGAGCATAGAAACAAGATTTTTGAATTGTCGTTTTGAGTTGTAAGAATCTCTTCAACTTTTGGCTCAAAATTATCATCTAATAAAACTGATTGGATTTCTACAGCGTTTAAATCTGCCAAAACAGAATACATACCATATGTTGGTGGTAATGTGATAACATTATCTTGATTTGGTTCGCAAAAGGCTCTAAATAATAAATCTAAAACTTCATCACTTCCATTCCCTAATAATATTTGAGAAGTTGTTACACCTTTAATTTCAGCTAAGCACTCCTTTACTTTGGACTGTTGAGGGTCAGGATATCTATTGACATTAGTTTGAAAAGGATTCTCATTGGCATCAATAAAAACCATCTCTGCTGTCGCATCTTTATACTCATCTCTTGCTGAAGAATACGCTTTTATATTTTTTATATTTTCTCTTAAAAGATTTTCTACATTCATGATTTTAAATCTTTTAATCGTAATGTCACAGCATTCTTATGCGCTTGTAACCCTTCAGCTTCAGCCATTAATTCAATTGCTGGTCCAATATTAGTAATACCTTTCGCAGATATTTTCTGAAAAGTCATACTCTTTTGAAAACTATCTAAGTTAACACCAGAATAGGCTTTTGAAAACCCATTTGTTGGTAATGTATGATTAGTTCCTGATGCATAATCGCCTGCACTTTCTGGTGTATAATTACCAATAAATACAGAACCTGCATTACCTATATTTTCTACAAAATAGCCATCGTTATTTGTAGTAACAATAAAGTGTTCAGGTCCATATTTGTCAATTAAATCTAAAGCTGTTTCAAAATTATTGACGACTATGGATTTTGAATTATTTATCGCATCAGTTGCTATTGCTTTTCTAGGTAATATATCAAGCTGTTTGTAAACTTCAGTATTTACTTTGTTAGCAAAAACTTCTGATGTTGTAACTAAAATGACTTGACTGTCTGACCCATGTTCTGCTTGGCTTAACAAGTCTGAGGCCACATATGCAGCATTTGCAGATTCATCTGCCATAACCAATAATTCGCTTGGCCCAGCAGGCATATCAATGGCTACACCATATTTTGTTGCTAGTTGCTTTGCAACCGTTACATATTGATTTCCTGGACCAAATATTTTATACACTTGAGGAATAGACTCCGTTCCAAATGTTAATCCTGCCACAGCTTGAATTCCACCAACTTTTACAATTTTAGTAACACCACAAAGTTGAGCAGCATATAAAATTTCATTTGCTATTTTGCCATCTTTGTTTGGTGGCGAACATAATACAATTTCTTTACATCCAGCAATATTTGCAGGTATAGCTAACATTAAAACTGTTGAAAATAAAGGTGCTGTTCCGCCAGGAATATATAATCCGACTTTTTGGATTGGTCTTTTTTCTTGCCAACATGCAACACCATCCATTGTTGTGAGTTCTATTCTATCAGTAATTTGCGCTTTGTGGAATACTTCAATATTTGACTTTGCTAATTGAATAGCTTCCTTTAATTCATTTGCAACATTATTTGAAGCTTCGATTACTTCTTTCTCTGAAACAATTTGATTCTCTAAAACAACTCTGTCAAACTTTTTAGTATATGATTTTATGGCATTATCTCCATTGCGTTTAACATCTTTAAAAACATCTAGAACAGTCGCTTCAATATCATCTACAGTTTTTGTTGGACGTTTTAATATTGATTTCCATTCGTTTCGCTTTGGGTTTATGAATGTTTTCATTACAGCACCATATTTTCAATTGGACATACAAGAATTCCTTCTGCTCCGTTTAACTTAAGTTCATCTATGACATTCCAAAAATCATTTTTATTAATTACAGAGTGTAGAGAACTCCAACCTTCTTTGGCTAGTGGCAAAATTGTTGGGGAATTCATTCCTGGTAAAATTTTAATAATGTTATCCATTTTATCATTCGGAGCATTTAAAAGCACATATTTGTTCTCTCTACCTCGCAAAACTGATTTAAGCCTAAACTGAATCTTATCAATGATGGTTTGATTTTCATCTGAAATTCTGGGAGAAGTTGCCAAAACTGCTTCAGAGGTTAAAAGTTTATCTATTTCTTTTAATCCATTTTTAAATAACGTACTACCACTAGAAACAATATCACAAACAGCGTCTGCTAAACCAATATTTGGTGCAATTTCAACAGAACCATTAATAATGTGAAGATTTGCATTTATTCCTGCTTTTTTTAAAAATTGATTTACTGTATTTGGGTACGAGGTAGCGATACGTTTTCCTTCTAAATCCATTAAAGATTTTGCTTCAGAAGATTTAGGAACAGCTATTGACACACGACATTTTGAGAACCCTAAACGCTCAACAATATTTACATCATTTCCTTTCTCTATAAGTATGTTCTCACCTATTATTGCGGCATCTACAACACCATCTCTCAAATATTGAGGAATATCACCATTTCTTAAATAAAAAACCTCTAACGGAAAGTTACGAGCTGAAGCTTTAAGCTGGTCTTTACCATTATCAATTGAAATACCTATGGCTTTTAAAATTTTCATTGAGTCTTCGTTAAGACGACCCGACTTTTGAACTGCAATTTTTAATTCACTCATTTTTGAATTTTAGTTAGTTTGAAAACATCATGAGTTAAAATAAAAAACCCATTTGAAATTTTCAAACGGGTTTTAAATATATCATTGATTAGATTCAATACATCTTCACCTCGCTTGAGCGATTATATGAAAATGGTGATGTAATTGAACTATATTCATTTTTGCTTTTCTTAAAAACAAAGTTTTAAAAAATAATTTTACAATTCCAAGCCTTTAACAAACTTTTATTGATTTCCTAGAATTATTGGTAAGCCTGAATCACCAGAACCAATTACAATAACTTTACTGTTTGGTGATTCTGACAACTTCAAAGTCGCTTCAATACCCTTATCCTGAAGGATTTTATCATTTAGTGAAGCACTTAAGATTCTATTTGCATCTGCTTTACCTTGCGCCTCTATACGTTGTTTTTGAGCTTCTTTATCAGCTGTAACTAATCTAAACTCATATTCTAGCGATTCTTGCTCTTGTTTCAGCTTACGCTCTATCGCGTCTTTAATCGTTGGAGGTAATGTTACGTCTCTTACTAAAATTTCATCTATAACAATAAACTGGTCTTCAACGATTTTCTTTGTTTCTTCAAAAATTTCTTGCTGAATAGCGTCTCTTTTACTAGAGTATAACTGCTCAGGTGTATAGCGACCTACAACACTTCTTGCTGCCGATCGCATCGTTGGAAGTATAATACGATTCAAATAATTTTCACCAATTTCTTGATGCAACTTACCCAAATTTGCTTGGTCTGGTTGATACCAAATTGAAGCATCTAACTGAATGTCTAGTCCGTTTGACGATAATACTTTCATTTTTTCAAAAATCTCCTGACGTCTTACTTCGTAAACGTATACTTTGTTCCAGGGCGCAACAATATGAAATCCTTCTCCCAATGGCGGTTCGTCGACTACAACACCTTCACCAAAGGTTTTAAATAAAACTCCTGCTTCACCTGAATCTATGGTTACTGCAGATTTTGCTATTATAACTATTAATGCCACTACAGCAATTAAGATTGGCAATCCTATTTTAGGTAATTTTTCCATTTTTTTTATTTTTTAAATTAGTCCGTTATATTTTCTAATAAACCATTCCAAAGATAAGGCTAATGCAATTAATGCAAGCAAATATTTGTAATCTATTAACGAAATTGTACTACGTTTACTCTTTTGAATAGTTGTATAACTCTCATTAGAAACTAAGTCATCTATTAATACATAAGCACTATTTATAAAATATGATTTGCCTTTAGTGTTGGCCGCTATAGTTTTAAGTTTTGTTACATCAGCATTTAAAAATTGCTTTTCTACATCGTAAGCCAAAATCTTAAACTTTCCTGAAGCTGAAACTGGTTCGTCATTACTCCTAACTGTAAACTCATAATTCCCTGGTGTAATGCCGCTTAAATCTATTCTGTAAGAGGCGTTCTTAAGTAATAATGGTAGTGTCGATGTTGTATTTGTATTAATATTTTTATAAAAAATTGACAAATTACCATTAGGATCAAATTCGTAATTTTTATTAAAAAACTGTGCATTGATAACTATACTTTCATTTTGATTATAAAACGATTTAAAGTCTATATTGAGACGTCGTCGCTTTTTATTAGAGCTCAAATATTGAATGAGCTTACCTATAACATTGTCAAAATCCTCAAAAGTATCAGTATCTAAATAACTTTGTGCACGCCATTTCCAAATACCTTCTCCATTGAGTAAGGCGTGCTTTTGGCCATTATACTCTAGCGTGCTCAACAAAGAAGACCCTGTATCGATACCATTTAGTGATTTGTATAATAGCGTTTCTTCAGGAACTAAAAATGATGTATAACCAAACTCTGATTTTAATGGTGGATAGTTATCAAAAGTGATGTTATCTACTATAAATGTGCCATAATTTAAATTCAAAGATGGTTGATAATCTTCGGACTGATTAGTAACATCTTGTTTAAAAAAGGATTGATTTTTATTTACAAAATCCCAATCTGTACTAGAGCCGGCTATAGTAAATGTATTTAGTTTTTGACTTGATATTTTATCATAAACAGATTTAAAGTTACGATTTGGACTAAATAACATAACTAAATTAAAATCAGTATTTTGTGATAAAAATTCTTTTGGGTTTAAAATTGAAACGCTACGCTGTTCATTACTTTCAATAGCTTTTTTCAAAGCTCCTAAGTCTGGGTGAATGGTTTTAGCGACTAATGCGATATTAGTCTTTTGGTCTATAACTTCTACCGCGAAATTTTTATAGTTGTTGGTTATGTTTTTTTCATTAGCTAGAGGCGCCAACTCTACAGAATATGTTTTAACACCTACACTACTAGCATTTAAATTTACTGTAACAATTTCCGACGTTTTAGTTGAATTGAACTTTAATGATTTTGAAAATAAAATAGCATTTCCTGAACGTATTCTTAATACCGCATCTACAGCCTCTTCTCCAGAATAATTTGTTATTATTTCTATGGGAAATTTATTCTTTAAATATGCAAAACGATTAACATTAACTTGACCAACACGTAAGTCTGAATAAGATGTCGTATCACCCAAAATGACAGGGTATATAGACTGTTTAATACGAGAAGTATTAAACGAATAGTCGCTACCCATGGTCTGGTTTCCATCTGTAATCAATACAATTGGAGCGATGGTATTTTTATAAAGTTCGTTATATCGCTTAAAAAAGCTAGAGAAATTGGATTGGTTATCTATAAAAGTTAAAGAATCTGCTGTTTTGACATCAGAACCAAACTTAAAAGCTTTGACATTAAACTTTGCGTTTAGCAAGTCATTTGAAATAAAATTTTCGAAAAATACTTTTGCTTTTTGGTCTTGACCTAAATAGTTGATAGATTTAGAATTGTCAATAGCAACTATTAAATTTGGCTTTTCTTCATAGTAACTTACAGCTTCAAACTTTGGATTAACGATAAGAAGCAAAACTCCAAAAACACTTAAAAAACGTAATAAAACTAACCAATTCCTAATCTTAGAGGTCTTTGATTTATATACATACTGAAAAAGCGCTACTAAGAGCGCTAAGATTCCAGATAATATTATGAGTATAATTGTAATGCTTACCAAATTTAATTTTTGACATTAAGTATATCGAAACTACTGAAAAACTTATCAATACTCGTGTTTCCATCATTATTTGTTAACGTAATAACTTGAGTTATATACATTATATGCCCCACGAGATATGCATTCATATAAATAAACCCTGCTTGAATTTCTATTTTTATACTTCTACCAGAGTAACCATTAAAAACTATTTTTTTATCCTTAAGAAGTTTCCCACTAACATTAGTCACAGCACCTTCTAAAGCAGCGTCTAGAACGTTATTGTTGTAAGTTACATCTGCACCTTCAAATTGCTCTTTAGGATAATCTGATCGTATAACCGAATATAAAGTATTGTTATCACCTGACTGGGGCGCATACATAATCATGTGCATATCAAGTTCTCCAACTGCGGAAGGTATTTTCTGCACTGTTCTTTCAGGTTGGCTAGGATACATTGCAACAAAAGCTAAATCTTCAGATTTATATCTTGTCCAATTTTGCGCCACTAAACCATTGAAAGTCAATGTGATAGATATAATTAATAAAAGATTTTTTTTCATTTTGAAAGTTTTAAAATCTAGGTTAACATACCACCATCTACATTAAGCGTTTGTCCGGTTACATAAGCGCTTAAATCACTTGCTAAATACACACAGGCATTGGCTATATCTTCAGGTGTTCCTCCACGTTTTAAAGGAATAGCCTGTCTCCAGTCTTTTACAGTTTCTTCATCTAGTTTTGCTGTCATTTCAGTTTCTATAAAACCTGGAGCAATGACATTACTTCTAATATTTCTAGATCCTAACTCTAAAGCAACTGATTTAGAGAAACCAATAATTCCTGCTTTAGACGCAGCATAATTAGTTTGTCCTGCATTACCTTTTACGCCTACAACAGAACTCATATTAATAATAGAACCATGGCGCTGCTTTAGCATGGTACGCTGTACAGCCTTTGTCATATTAAAAACAGACTTTAGGTTGACTTCGATAACCTTATCAAAATCTTCTTCTCCCATACGCATAAGAAGGTTATCTTTGGTTATACCAGCATTATTGACTAAAATATCAATAGCGCCAAAATCCTTAAGAACGTCTTCAGCTAATTGCTGAGCCTCATTAAAACTTGCGGCATTACTTTGGTAACCTTTGGCTTTTACACCTTTGGCATTTAAATCTACCTCAAGCGCTTTTGCAGCCTCTACAGAAGAACTGTATGTAAATGCAACGTTTGCACCGTGTTCTGCAAAAACTTCTGCGATACCTTTTCCAATGCCTCGAGAAGCTCCCGTGATTATTGCGGTTTTACCTTCTAATAATTTCATGTCTAAATATTTCGATTAATTAGTTGTTAAGTCTTTCAAAGATATAAATTACAACTTGTACCTAATAAAAAAACCTTACAAGATTTCGTAAGGTTTTTAACAGTATAATTTTATATATGATTAGCCTAAAACTTCAGTTACCTTTTTTCCTATCTCTGCAGGAGAATCTACAACGTGGATTCCACATGCTCTCATAATTTTTTTCTTCGCTTGTGCAGTATCATCGCTACCACCAACAATTGCTCCAGCATGACCCATTGTACGACCTGCAGGTGCTGTTTCGCCAGCAATAAAACCAACAACTGGCTTGTTACTACCAGAATTTTTATACCATTGGGCAGCATCAGCTTCTAATTGACCTCCTATTTCTCCAATCATAACTACTGCCTCTGTTTCTGGGTCGTTAATTAAAAGTTCTACAGCTTCTTTAGTTGTAGTACCAATAATTGGGTCACCGCCAATACCAATAGCTGTTGTGATACCTAAACCTTGTTTTACTACTTGATCAGCCGCCTCATAAGTTAATGTTCCGGATTTTGAAACAATACCAACTTTACCTTTTTTAAATACAAACCCTGGCATAATACCAACTTTAGCTTCTTCTGGTGTAATTACTCCAGGACAATTAGGTCCGACCAAGCGACAATCTCTATCTTTTATGTAATCAGCAGCTTTAATCATATCGCCAACAGGAATTCCTTCAGTAATTGTAATAATTACTTTGATACCTGCATCAGCAGCTTCCATAATAGCATCTGCAGCAAATGCTGGCGGAACAAAAATAATAGTAGTATCTGCACCAACTTTTTCTACAGCTTCAGAAACGGTATTAAAAACGGGTTTGTCTAAGTGCGTTTGACCACCTTTTCCTGGTGTAACACCTCCTACAACGTTAGTACCGTACTCAATCATTTGACCAGCGTGGAATGTACCTTCGCTACCAGTAAAACCTTGAACTATTATTTTTGAATCTTTATTAACTAAAACGCTCATTTATATGTATTTTTTATTCGATTAAAACGTTGCAAAAATAACTCTTTTGTAACGTTTTCCCGAAGTGATTTTTAAAATTATTTGTTAAGAATTAATTGTTTTCTAATCAGCAAGCTGACTAAGCTCGTAATAGCGATATGGCTTTCCATCTTTAACCTCCCAAATTGCAATGAAATGAGCCAAAAGAATTTCTTAATCAGGTTGCTCAATAGTCTGAGCATATAAATGATGACGGCTAGTAACTTAGTTATCAGTTTCAAACAGATGTGTGTGACCAAATCGCATACTCTCATAAGATGCTCTCACGCCTTCAAAGAAAGAAACAATATCATTATATTTCAGTAATGAAAAACCATTACTACTATTCCAATGCAATTCGCAATCCGAATAAAAAAATTTTGAATTATGTTTTGATCATTCGCTAAATCTGAATTATAAAATTCTTTTAATAGATTTTTTGGGACATTCTTATCTTTTTAGATCTTTAATAGTTTTCAAAATTTCTGGTAACTGCTTTATGGATGCCAATTCTTTGTACTTGACCCTAATATCTTCAGCAGGAGAGCCAAAATACGTTTTATTTCCTTCCAAAGATTTACTAATACCCGATTGGGCAAGGATTACCGCTTTTGCACCAATAGTTATACCACTTGTTACACCAACTTGCCCCCAAATTGTTACATCATCTTCTACAATAACGCAACCAGCTATACCTGTATGAGAAGCTATTAAACAATTTTTTCCTAAAACTGTGTCGTGACCAATTTGAATTTGGTTGTCTAATTTAGAACCTTTACCGATTGTAGTGTCTGCTGTTACGCCTCTATCTATGGTACAAGATGCACCGATATCTACGTTGTCTTTAATAACAACTCTTCCGCTTGACTTCAGGCGGTCATAACCTTCTGGTCTTTTTTTGTAATAAAATGCATTTGCACCTAGCACCGTACCAGAATGAATGGTAACATTGTCACCAATTATAGTATCATCGTAAATACTAACGTTAGAATGGATTAAGCAGTTTTTACCGATACTTACGTTATGTCCTATAAAAGTATTGGGTTGGATTACGGTATTTCTACCAATAATGACTGAGTCAGAAATTGAAACTGTGGTGCTAACGAAAGGCTTAAACGTATCCGATAATTTATTGAAATCTCTAAAAGGGTCATCAGAAATTAAAAGCGCTTTACCTTTTGGACATTCAACTTCTTTATTAATTAAAATAATGGTAGCAGCAGAGTTTAGTGCCTTATCATAATACTTAGGATGGTCTACAAAGACGATATCGCCAGCTTCTACAACGTGAATTTCGTTCATTCCTAAAACAGAAAAATCATCTGCTCCTACATACTTGGAATCGATGATTTCTGCAATTTCTTTTAGAGTGTGTTCTCTTGGAAACTTCATTGGCTATAATAATTTAAAAGTTCCGTTTATATATTCAAATGTGTTCTCAAATTTATTTCTTTTATTCTGTAATGTCCAATTCATTAACATGTAAATGTTTTCTTCTCCTTCAACAAAACAAATAATATAAAATGCATCAATACCATCTATCCTACCAATGACTTTGATTTGACGAGCTGGTAATCCGTTTATATTGTTTAATCCGTAATCTTGAAATTTAGCATTGTTAATAGATTCACTAAGCATATTTTTTTGAACTTGAAGATAATTCTCTATCGGAGATAGTTTATCGTCATACTCATCAATTTCTTTAAAAATATCAATAAACTCTTGCTTGTTTTCATGAATTACTACTGAATAAGCTTCTTTATAAATGTTAGCATATTCTAGAGAAGCATCAGGATGTAGCGAAGGCATATTTTTCATATACTTCGGGACATCTAATTGGTATAAACTATCAATTGTAATGGTTTTAAAATTACTTTCAGATAATGACTCGGTATTGTTGTCTTCAAAACCTTCAGCAATACCTTTGGCAAAATCTACACAACTTAATAAGCATAGAAAAACAAAAAGTAAAAGAGATTTTGAATATTTCATTAATTACTCCTTTACGCGTTCTTTGTAAGTACCTTTATCAGTTTCTACCTTAATTTTATCACCTTCATTGATAAATAGAGGCACATTAACTTCTGCACCGGTTTCTACAGTGGCAGGTTTAGTAGCATTAGTTGCTGTATTGCCTTTAACACCTGGCTCAGTATGTGTAACCTTCAATATTACTGTAGCTGGCATCTCAACAGATAAAGGCATGTTATCTTCAGTATTAATCTGAATAGTAACGATTTCTCCTTCTTTCATTAAGTCTGGCCTATCCAAAGCAGACTCGAGTAAACGTATTTGCGTATAATCGGCTTCATTCATAAAGTGATAAAACTCACCATCTGTATATAAATACTGAAATTTATGAGTTTCAACGCGTACATCATCAATCTTATGACCCGCAGAAAATGTATTATCCAAGACTTTTCCAGTGGTAACACTTTTTAATTTTGTTCTTACAAAAGCTGGCCCTTTTCCGGGTTTAACGTGTAAAAACTCTATAATTTTATAAATGTCGTTATTGTGCTTAATGCATAATCCGTTTCTGATATCTGATGTATTTGCCATATAGTGATTTTGTTCTTTAATTTGATTTAAAGTAGCCTTTCATAATTCCGCGGTGTGAATTCTTTATGAATTGAAGAATCTCATCACGTTCTGAAGTAGCTTCCATTTCTGCTTCAATAATTTCAGAAGCTTGCGTATTATTATAATTTTTTTGATATAGTAATCTGTAAATACTTTGTATCTCTCTTATTTTCTCTGTTGTAAATCCTCTTCGCCTTAAACCTACAGAATTTATACCAACATAAGATAAAGGTTCTCTTGCAGCTTTAACATAAGGCGGAACGTCTTTTCTAACTAAGGAACCTCCAGTTACAAATGCATGATTACCTACAGAAACAAACTGATGAACAGCTGTCATACCTGCAAGAATTACGTAATCTCCAATGGTTATGTGTCCTGCTAATGTGCTATTGTTTGAAAATATACAGTTATCACCTACAATACAATCATGAGCAATATGACAATATGCCATTATTAAACAGTTGTTTCCTATAACAGTTTTCATCCTATCTGCAGTACCTCTATTAATAGTAACACATTCTCTGATGGTAACATTATTACCAATTTCTACTGTTGTATCCTCATCGTTATATTTTAAATCCTGTGGAACGGCAGATATTACAGCTCCAGGAAAAATATTACAATTCTTTCCGATACGAGCACCTTCCATAATAGTAACATTGCTACCTATCCATGTGCCTTCTCCAATAACTACATTATTATGTATCGTTGTAAAGGGTTCTATAACTACATTTTTGGCAATCTTGGCTCCTGGATGTACGTATGCTAATGGTTGGTTCATTTTCTTAATTTTATATTTAATAAATAGGTGAAAATGTGTTCGCCTATCAGCTTGTCTTCAATGAATAACAATTTTAGAGTAGCTCGGTTCATCTTATTTAACTTTAGAAATTTGAGCCATTAATTCGGCTTCTGCACAGAGTTTTCCATTTGCATAGGCATAACCTTGCATATGACAAATTCCTCTTCGAATAGGTGTTATTAAAGAACATTTAAATATTAATGTATCTCCAGGCACCACTTTTTGTTTAAATTTAACTTTATCCATTTTCATGAAAAAGGTTAAATAGTTTTCTGGGTCTGGTACAGTACTTAAAACTAAGATACCTCCAGTTTGCGCCATAGCTTCAACTATTAAAACGCCTGGCATTACAGGTGCTCCGGGAAAATGACCTTTGAAAAACTCTTCGTTCATAGTTATATTTTTCATTCCTATGACATGATTTTCAGTAAGCTCATAAACCTTATCTAGCAATAGAAATGGCTGTCTATGTGGTAACATATCCATAATTTGATTGACATCCATTAAGGGTGCCGAATTCAAATCTACTTGCGGTACATTATTTCGTCTTTCATTCTTAATAATTTTAGACATTTTTTTAGCAAATTGTGTATTTACGAAATGCCCAGGCTTATTTGCAATAACTTTACCTCTTATTCGTGTACCTATCAATGCTAAATCACCCACGACATCAAGTAATTTATGTCTAGCAGCTTCATTAGGATGATGTAAGGTTAAATTATCTAGAATACCATTTGGCTTTACCGCGATATGTTCTTTGTTAAATGCTATACGAAGCTTTTTCATTGTATCAGGAGACAATTCTTTATCTACATAAACAATAGCATTATTTAAATCACCACCTTTTATTAAACCATGCTCTAATAGCATTTCGATTTCATGAAGAAAGCTAAATGTACGTGAATCTGCAATTTCAGTTTTAAAATCTGACAACTTATTTAGTGTTGCATTTTGAGTTCCAAGTACCTTGGTTCCAAAATCGACCATCGTTGTTACTTGATAACTTGTAGATGGCATTAAAATAATTTCACTGCCAGTTTCTTTATCAGTGTAAGAAACAACTTCTGTAACCACATATTCTTCCCGTAAGGCATCTTGCTCAACAATACCAGCTTTTTCTAAAGCTTCAACGAAATACTTAGAAGACCCATCCATAATTGGAGGTTCGGAAGCATTAAGCTGAATTATAGCATTATCAATATCTAAACCAACTAATGCTGCCAAGACATGCTCACATGTTTGGATAGTGACACCATTTTTCTCCATACAAGTCCCGCGCTGAGTATTTGTTACATAGTTTGCATCCGCTTCAATTTTAGGATTATCTTCTAAGTCTACACGCTCAAAAACAAAACCAGAGTTTGGTGCACCCGACTTAAAAACTAATGTTACATCATCACCAGTGTGAAGGCCTACACCTTCTAAAGTAACTTCTTTATCAATAGTTCTTTGCTTTTCTTGAGATTTAACTATCGCCATTTAATTTCTTTTCTAAATAGTTTATATTCTTTACAATCTTTGGTAGGTTTTTAAAATGTACGTACGATTTGTTGAAATCGCCATAACCTAATGCTGGAGAACCTTGAAGCACTTCATTATCCTTAATGCTTCTACCTATACCTGATTGTGCTTGTATTTTTACATTATTACCAATAGTAATATGACCTACGATACCAACTTGCCCACCGATTTGGCAGTTTTCACCAATTTTCGTTGAACCTGCGATTCCAGTTTGTGCTGCAATGACAGTATTTTTACCAATTTCAACGTTATGAGCAATTTGGATTTGATTATCTAATTTTACTCCTTTACGAATAATTGTAGACCCCAATGTGGCTCTATCTATTGTCGTTCCGGCTCCAATGTCTACATTATCTTCTAAAATGACATTACCTATTTGTGGTACTTTAGAATATTCTCCTTTTTCATCTGGTGCAAAACCAAAACCATCTGCACCTATAATAGCACCTGAATTAATGACACAATTATTACCAATTATACTCTCGGAATATATCTTTCCACCAGAAAAAATAATAGTATTATCGCCTAGAATTACATTGTCTCCAATATACGTGTTAGGAAAAATCTTCACGTTATCCCCTATTTTTACATTATCGCCAATATATGAGAATGCGCCGATATAGTGGTTTTCGCCAATTGATGAAGTATCGGAAATATATGAAGGTGTTTCAACACCTAATTTATTTAGTTTTATCTGATTGTAATATTCTAATAACTTGGTGAAAGCTTTGTAAGCATCATTAACCTTAATCAACGTTGTTGACAAGTCTTTTTCTGCAACAAAATCATCATTTACAATCGTAATTGATGCCTTGGTTGAATATATATAGGATTTATATTTAGGATTTGCCAAAAAAGTCAAAGAGCCTTCTTTTCCCTCTTCAATTTTAGACAGCTTAGAAACTTCAGCATTCGCATCACCAATTACTGTTCCTTCTAAAATGCCTGCAATTTGTTCTGCTGTAAATTTCAAGTGTTTTGTTTAAGTTTTTGATTGGTCTCGCAAAAATAGAAAAAATGTATCACATTTTGTTTTTAGGATAGCAGATATAATATTTGGTCGCTGGTTTACTCAACGCTTTCAGGTTTAATTGGTCTGATGCTTTAGTAATATCCTTGACTTTACCATTCTTAAACAAAATATTAATTTGTTCTTTTTTACTCTTATAAGCTTGGTTAGTTATTTTACCTTGGAAGACAAAATAGTCAGCTTCATCTTGAGTAATGCTATATTCTTCCATCAAGGCTTTTCTATGCGTATTTAATCGCGACTTGCTTATCGGTTTGTTTTTTAATTTAACACGAAGTAAATCTCTATTGATTAGTATATCACACAGATTTCTTAATACAAAATCATCGTGATACTGCCAAGATTTCATAGCAGAAACTATATCATAATCATCTAATCTTGAAAAAATCTCTAAGCGTTTGTCATCAAAATTTGAAAGGTTTACCTCATGCTTAAGAAAATAAGCTAGTGGTTCACTTGCTTCAAGTGACATTCCTGATTTTACTAATTCTTTAGCTCTTTGTAGCATACGAGTCAGTAACTGTTCTGCAACCAATCCCGTTTTATGAAGGTAAACTTGCCAATACATAAAACGTCGGGCAATTAAGAATTTTTCGATACTATAAAGCCCTTTTTCTTCTACAACTAGCTCATCATTAATAACGTTAAGCATGGTAATAAGACGCTCACTATTTATATTTCCTTCAGCAACACCCGTGTAAAAGCTATCTCGCTTCAAATAATCTGCTCTATCCATATCTAATTGACTAGATATCAACTGACACATAAACTTTCGATGATATTCGCCTTTGAAAATTGATATCGCTAAGGTTAAACTTCCGTTAAATTCGGCATTAAGTTTTTCCATGAAAAACAACGAAATCTCCTCATGTGAAATCGAGTTTACGATGCTATGTTCCATAGCATGAGAAAATGGCCCATGACCAATATCATGCAATAATATAGCTATATACAAACCTGTTTCTTCATCATCAGAAATTGTAACCCCTTTAAAACGAAGTACATTGACCGCTTTTTGCATTAAATACATGCTTCCAAGTGCATGATGAAATCTTGTATGATGCGCACCAGGATATACTAAATAAGACATTCCCATTTGAGAAATTCGCCTTAAACGCTGAAAGTATTTATGCGCTATTAAATCAAAAATCAGTGAATTTGGGATTGTAATAAATCCGTAAATTGGATCGTTAAATATTTTGAGCTTATTATTTGACAAACGGCTAAATTTAATTAATCAAAAAAACAAATATACATGAACACTATAAATATTCTTTGGGTAGATGACGAAATTGACTTACTTAAGCCACACATTCTATTTTTAGAGAAGAAAGATTATAACGTTTCGACATGTCAAAGTGGAACAGAAGCTTTAGAAATTATTGACCAAACTAATTTTGACATTGTGTTCTTAGATGAGAATATGCCTGGACTAACTGGTCTTGAAACTTTGAATGAATTAAAAGAACGCAGACCAAATCTTCCTGTTGTTATGATTACCAAAAGTGAAGAAGAATATATAATGGAGGAAGCCATCGGAAATAAGATTGCAGACTATCTTATTAAGCCAGTAAACCCAAATCAAATTTTATTGAGCTTAAAAAAGAATTTAGAGCATTCGCGTTTAGTTTCAGAAAAAACCACCTCTAATTATCAACAAGAATTTAGGAAAATTGCCATGGATTTATCAATGGTAAATACTTATAAGGAATGGTCAGAACTTTATCAAAAGCTCATTTACTGGGAACTCGAGCTTGAGGATATTGAAGATGTTGGTATGACAGATATATTAGAATCTCAAAAAAATGAGGCCAATAGTCAGTTTGGGAAGTTTATAGAGAAAAATTATGCAGATTGGTTTCTTCCAAGTGCAGATGCACCTTTACTATCTCATAATCTATTTAAAGAAAAGGTGGTTCCTGAGTTAAGTGATAAACAGCCAACACTTTTAATAGTTATAGACAATTTGCGATATGACCAATGGAAAGCTTTTGAACCTACAATAAATAATTATTACAAAAAAGCATCTGAAGTCTCTTTCTACAGTATTTTACCTACGGCAACACAATATGCGCGAAATGCCATTTTTTCTGGTTTAATGCCTAGTGATATGGAAAAACTATATCCACAATACTGGAAAAATGATACAGACGAAGGTGGTAAAAATATGCATGAAGAAGATTTTCTAAGAGAACAATTGAAACGTTTGGGTTTATCTCACGTTAGCTATTCCTACAATAAAATTACAAGTCTTAAAGGAGGGAAAAAATTAGTTGATAATTTTAAAAGCTTAAAGAACAATGATTTAAATGTTATTGTTTATAATTTTGTAGACATGCTATCTCACTCAAAAACAGAGATGGAAGTCGTTAAAGAATTAGCCTCAAATGATAAGGCTTACCGCTCATTAACCAAAAGTTGGTTTAAGAATTCGCCTTTATTAGAAATGATTCAGCTATCTCAACAGTTGGGTTTTAAACTCATACTAACCACTGATCATGGTACCATAAATGTTACTGCTCCAACCAAGGTCATCGGTGATAGAGATACAAGTCTTAATTTGCGTTACAAAACTGGCAGAAGTCTCACTTATCAAGAAAAAGACGTTTTGGCAATTAAAGACCCAAAATCTATACTTCTTCCTTCAATAACAATGAGCAGTTCTTTTATTTTTGCAAAGAATGATTTGTTTTTAGCCTATCCAAATAACTTTAACCATTATGTAAGTTATTATAGAAATACCTATCAACATGGTGGCGTTTCTTTAGAAGAAATGATAATTCCATTTGTGGTTTTAGACCCTAAATAAATCTTCGTACGGCTCAAAAAATCCGATGAAATACACTTTTTTTTAGGTTTTATGAGATTTTATATGTAATATTGCTCCTTAACATTTATGGAATCTAAGACTTTTATATATCATCTAGATACTATTGATGATTTTGCTATTGAGCTTCAAGGCTATTTTAATAGTAAGATTGTCTTGTTTAATGGAGACATGGGTGCTGGTAAAACAACACTCATAAAAGCGTTAGTTAAATCTATGGGTAGCTCTGATATTGTTACGAGTCCTACATTTTCCATAGTAAATGAATATAATTTACCAAAAGATATAATTTACCATTTTGACTTTTACAGGATCGAAGATATTGAGGAGGCATACAATTTTGGTGTAGAAGATTACTTATTTTCCAATAAGTGGCTATTTATAGAATGGCCAGAACGTATACTGTCCTTAATACCAGAGAATGCCTGTGTCGTAGATATTAAAACCGATTCTAAAACAAAAAGAACCCTCAAATTAACCATAAAAACTAACTCTTTAACCGAAATCAAAGCTTATGAACAGCTAAAATAACATACATAATACCACCTTTACTAGTTGACTTATTACGGTTTTTCCGTAATTAAAACTTCAAAATTCATTCTTTTTTAACATACTTTGGTCGTAATTATAGGGTGTACTTACCTTAATTTTGTACCATAATTAATTAAATCCCTTGAATTATGAAAAGTAAAAAACTAATTTTAACTATTGCTATTTTTGGTGGCATGTTGTTTACTGCGGAAGCAACTAACATCATTGACTTAGATGGACAAACTAAAACAGAAATTAAAAAAGGAAAACGAAAGCTCATGTCAACACACTAGCAATAGTTTATCGAAGAGTGCAATTGTAGGTAGTCTTATAGCAACTTTTATTGCTTCTACTCCATTGTTATTTTCCTTATATGAAAGTGTTCCAGATACACGAATCTGGAACACTTTTTTATTTACATATGATAGTAATTTCTGGGGAGATGCTCAATATGCTATGTGGGTCTTTACAGGGAAAATTATACCTCTAATATTAGTTACAATTTGGTTTTTCACAAATAGACATTGGTGGTATCATGTTCTTTTGATACCTATAGTCATGTATTCCTATCAAATTATACAGACATATAATATAGAAGACACTAATATAGATGAAAACCAATTACTAATGCTATTGCCACTTTTAGTAATTATAGTGCCATCAATTTATCTAATAAGAGCAAAAATATTTAATAAAATAAATTATGCAGATAAAACCATGGAGGAATTAGAAGCCGAGTTTATGATTAAGCCAAAAACGCTTTGGGGTAAGGTTAAGCAGTATTTTTAATATTAATACCGTAAAGTTTTATTTTTATTTGTAATTTGAGTTACAAATTAATCTTTACCACTCAATGAGCAAATCGCTTTCACCATTTACAAAAGCACAATTATTACCTCAAGAAGAAACTCTTGAAATCTTTAAACAAAAAGGTGAACTTTTTATAGGTATACCCAAAGAAACCCATTTTCAAGAAACTCGTGTTTGCCTAACACCTGATGCAGTATCTGCCTTAACAGCAAATGGACATCGCGTTATGATAGAATCTGGCGCAGGAAATGGCGCTAATTTTAAAGATAAAAACTACAGTGATGCTGGAGCTGAAGTCACAAAAGATACCGCAAAAGTGTTTTCGTGCCCAATTATTCTTAAGGTTGAACCCGCATCAATAGATGAGATAAAACTTATAAATCCACAAACCATATTAATATCAGCTTTACAGCTTAAAACACAAACCAAAGCGTATTTTAAAGCACTAGCAGAAAAACGAATCACTGCACTCGCTTTTGAGTTTATTAAAGATGAAGCAGGTGCTTATCCAGCCGTGCGATCTTTAAGCGAGATAGCTGGTACAGCTTCTATCCTTATTGCTTCAGAATTATTATCAAACGTTAATGGTGGTAATGGTTTAATGTTTGGTAATATAAATGGTGTTCCACCTACCGAAGTTGTAATTCTCGGTGCTGGAACGGTTGGTGAGTTTGCAGCACGTTCTGCAATAGGTCTTGGTGCAAATATTAAAGTCTTTGATAATTCAATTACAAAACTCCGATGTTTACAAACTAACCTAAGTCAAACAGTATATACATCAACCATGCAACCCAAGAATATTTTAAAGGCTCTAAAACGTTGTGACATAGTTATAGGTGCGGTTAGAGGAAGTAATCGTTCGCCAGTTGTAGTAACACAATCTATGGTTGATAATATGAAGCCTGGAGCAGTGATTATTGATGTAAGCATTGATATGGGTGGCTGTTTCGAGACTAGTGAGGTCACAACACATGACCATCCTACTTTTGATTATAACGGTGTAACGCATTATTGCGTTCCAAATATTCCTGCAAGATATTCCCGAACAGCCTCAGTATCAATAAGTAATATTTTTACACCATACTTACTAGAAATTGGAGAGAATGGTGGTATAGAAAATACATTAAGATTTGATAAAGGTTTACGAAATGGATTGTATTTTTACCACGGAATTTTAACTAGTAAATCTGTTGCTGAATGGTTTGGATTAGATTTTAGTGATGCCAATTTGTTAATCTTTTAATGCTAAAATAATTTCAGTCTTGTTTTAATCGTAATCTTATGAAATTTATACATCGTTTAGGCTTTTACCTCGGTGGTTTTGCTATAGGTTTAATAATCCTAATGTTTTTTTTAAACGGAAAAGATGCCTCATGTGATTATGGACCTAATGCAAGAACCGTAAAAAATATTAGCTCAAAAAAGATAGCGTACTCTGAAAATACATCTTCTGTACTATATAGTCAGAGTATCGATTCTACAACTATAATAAAACTAATACAATTTGGCAACGTAAACTTTTCTGAAAGTGACACCAAGGCAGAACCTTGTAAGGTTTACCAGATAGAAAACACTTATAAAGAACGTGAAGTTATTATGCGTGTCAAAAATTGTAGCTTAGTTGCAACTATCCTCGATTTTAAGATTGAAAACTAAAGCTTCCTACGCTTACGCTCATTCTTTATTAATTCTAACTCTCTATTGGTTTGTCCAGCTACTGATGTATTTTCCTCAGCGCGTCTTATTAAGTATGGCATCACGTCTTTTACAGGTCCAAAAGGGAGATATTTAGCAACATTATATCCAGACTCTGCTAAATTAAAACTGATATGATCACTCATGCCATATAACTGACCAAACCACACATTGTTATCAGATTTATCAATATTCAAGTCCTCCATTATATCTATAGCCAAATAACAACTGAGTTCATTGTGCGTTCCAATAAATATGGATATATCAGTATTATTTTCTAGTATGTAACGCAAACCTTCATTAAAGTTATTATCTGTAATTTGTTTGGTTTCGCAAATGGGCGACGGATATCCTAATTCCTCTGCTCTACTACGCTCCTTTTCCATATAGGCACCGCGAACAATCTTCATACCTATCTTAAATCCTTCAGTCTTAGCACGCTTATGCAAAGCCTTTAAATAATCTACACGGTCCCATCGGTACAGCTGTAACGTGTTATATACAATAGCTTTTTCGGTATTATATGTCCTCATCATATCTTCAACCAAATCATCAGCTGCTGTTTGCATCCAGCTTTCTTCACCATCAATCAAAACTTCAACATCTTTTTCTTTAGAAAAACGACAAACTTTATGAAAACGTTCTACTACTCTATTCCATTCCTCAAGCTCTTCTGGTGAGAACCTAATGCCCTCAGACTTTTTTTCATACAAATAAATACGACCAAAAGCAGTAGGTTTAAAAACAACTATTGGCATAGCTTCACGGTCATGACAGAAGTTTACAATCTTCAATATCTTTTCACATACTTCGTCGAATTGAGCATCATATTCTTTTCCTTCAACAGAATAGTCTAAAACAGAACTCACGCCTTTGGTAAACATCTTGTCAATGACTGGCAAGGAATCTTTTTCATTAACGCCACCGCAAAAATGATCAAATACTGTTGAACGGATTAGGCCTTCAACAGGTAAACTTGCATTAAGGGCAAATTTTGTAACAGCAGTACCAATTCGCACCAAAGGCTCTTTGGATATCATTTTGAACAAAAAATAAGCACGCTCAAGCTCAGAATCAGTCTTTAAACTAAAAGCAGTTTGCGTATTATTAAAAAGGGAATTATTCGCCATTTAAGATAGATTTGTAACAAAAATAAATATAAGATTTATTAATTTTTGAAAATAACGCGCTATTTTCACGTTATTAAAATAAGTTGTACAAAATTATGCAATCTATATCCACCAAAAATGCTGTTGTTTACTTTAATTCAGAGGTATACACACAACTCAATAATTACATAAAAAAAGAGAACCCCTCAAAAATTTTCATTTTGGTAGATACAAATACTCACGATTTATGTTTACCCCAGTTTATGGCAAACTTAGATAATGGTAATATTCAAACTGAGGTCATGGAAATACCAGAAGGAGAAAACCACAAAACCATAGACATTTGTATGGGCGTTTGGGAAGCCATGTCACAATATGGTGCCGACCGTAAGAGCTTGTTGATAAATCTTGGTGGTGGTGTAGTAACTGATTTAGGAGGCTTTGTAGCGAGTACATACATGCGCGGAATTAATTATATCAATGTTCCTACATCGCTACTAGCCATGGTTGATGCCTCCGTCGGAGGAAAAACAGGTGTTGATTTAGGTCCGTTAAAAAATCAAGTTGGTGTCATATCTGAAGGTGTTATGGTACTTATTGATGTGTCTTTTTTAGGTACTTTACCACAAAATCAGATGGTTTCAGGTTTTGCTGAAATGCTAAAACATGGATTAATTACTGATGATAGTTATTGGCATACGCTTACGCACCTAGAAAACTTAGATATTTCTGACTTAGATAAATTAATCTACGATTCTGTTATTATAAAAAATAATATTGTCACTCAAGACCCTACAGAGAATGGTTTAAGAAAGACTTTAAATTTTGGTCATACTTTGGGTCATGCTATAGAAAGTTACTTTCTAGAAAACGAAAATAAAACGACAATGCTACATGGTGAAGCCATAGCTATTGGCATGTTATTAGAAGCCTACATATCTTCAAAAACTCTTAATTTTAGTAATAATGAACTTTCTGAAATTTCGACAGGAATTTTAAAAACATTTGCAAAGGTAGAATTTGAAACTAGAGACTACGATCATATTATAGAACTTCTCAAGCACGACAAGAAAAATAGTCATGGGGTTATCAAGTTCGTTCTTTTAGAAGCTATCGGTAAAGCTAGAATAGATTGCGAGGTTTCTAGCGATATCATTCTTCAAGCGTTCGAATATTACAAAAACCTCTAATTAAGCATTTACAAAAGCAAATGCAGTAATCATAACTGCTGATAATGGTATAACGAATAATAAAAATAAAAATGTTATGATACCACTTTTTATAAATGTAAAAAACCAATTATGTTTATAAAAGTTCAGTAATGCCAGATAGAAATATAAAAATATTGAAAGAACAATGAGAACGCTAATCCATACTGGAATCTCAAAAATAAAACGGTCAAAAGCTAATAATAAACCGAAAACGGTAAAAAGAAACGAAAAGAAATAAAAACTAAACACCAAGTGGTATGCATAGCGACCTCGTCTGAAGTAAAATATTTTCAGAATTAACGCAAAAATGGGTAATAAAAAAAACATAGCGATTGGGATAGTATCGGCGAAACGCTTTATCCAATTACCAGCACCATTACCTTCGGAAAATTCAACCATAGATTTGTAAAAGCCCCTTTTCATAAAGCCTGCATCTTCTTCCATACCCATTTCTTTATAGATATCTTCTTCAGATACACCTACAGAACGTAAGGAATCTAACTTAGTTTTTGATATACCAAAATTAATAGTCCTAGGAACACTATCTGCACCTTTAATATTTTTTATAACAGAATCAATAGCCTTCTGAGTTTCGTCATAAGCTGGAATCGAGTCTAACTTCGAATTTGCTACAGGAATTTTTATTGCATTCTTTATAATTGAATCAATGGCTTGCTTTGAGGTTTTATCTAATTTATTCTTAAAATCTGAAGTAGCTAACTCCTGAGTTGCCTTGTTTGCGTCCTTTATCCAATCATTAACAGTAAATGAAAAAAGAAAAAAGAAAATAACTGATACAAACAAATACATCTGAGCTGGATGCAAATACAGCAAGCGTTTACCTTCTAAAAAACGTTTTGCCAAATAGCCTGGTTTAAACATTAATGGGAAGAAACTTTTTAGAAAACGTGCATCAAAAGAAAAGTAATTACTAATCGTATTGTAAAAGAGTACCCCAATCGTAAGGTCTTCGTTAGTCTTTTGACCACAATTGGGACAAAATTTAAAACCCTTTTCAAAGGGTACTTCACAATTTAGACATTTTATCTTCTCTGTTTTCATTTTTTTTAGCTAGATACGTTAAAATTACAAAAACTAAACTAGTCTTATTTATATACAAAGATTGATATCCCGATTTGTTTCATTTCAAACTAAAAAATATTATACAACTGATAATCAATACATAAACATAAGTATTGAAATTTGGCACGCTGTTTGGTTATAAGATAAGTGAGTTTAATTTTTAAAACCCAATGATTATGAAAAGAGTATTATTTTTAGTTGCAATGTTAGTGTCAGTTAGCACAACTGCAACAGCGACAACCAACACTATGAAAGCGGAAGCTTCATTAACAAATTTTGTGAGAGGTTATGGAAATTCTTTCATATTTGTTGAAGGCGGAATTGAATTCGCTGTTTTCCCTGATGGACAATTCGATTTTTATGCACAAAATTTTGGACCAAACCTTAATGTTGGTTTTAATAACAGAAATGTAAGTTTCAGTTTCAACACAGGTTTTGACTACAACCCTTTTGTTCAGTACGATAGCTTTGGAGCTGTTATTCAAGTTGAAAACACACCAATATTTTATGACTTCTATGGTCGTGTATCACAAATAGGAAACATCTTTATTAATTACAATAGATTTGGTAGAGTTAATAGACTTGGAGGATTAAATATATTTTGGAATGGTAATGTCTTTTTGAGACACTCGGGATTCATAAACCGCTGGAATAGAGGTTATATATATAGACCATGGCATAGATTTTACAGAGTTCCTGCGTTTGATTTGTGTATTGTAAACACAAGACCTTACAGACAATTTTATAGCCCTGTTAGACATGTATACTACAGACCATACAGAAACAATACCAGACTTGTGAATGTCAACGGTCGTAGAGGAAATAACAACTTTGGAAGACGCGGTAATAATAACTTTGGAAGACGCGGTAATAATAACTTTAATAGACGTTATGTACAAACTCCTAGAAATGCTAGTGAACGTTCAATAGGTAGACGCATACAGGAAAGAAATCAGAGTATTTCAAGAAGCAGAAGTACAAGAGTTGCAAATGCAGACAGCGGAAGAAGAAACACTGTGGCTAGAGCAGAATCGTCTAGAAGAAATAGTACAGTAACTAATAGACGTAGTTCAAGTAATAGAGTTGCTAAAAGAACAACTTCAAACCGTAATGATAATACTGTAGGAAGCTCAAGAGGTAGAGTAAAGTCTGAAGCACGCTCACCCAGAAGTTCGAGAACTGAAAGAAGTACTGTTAATAAAAGAACGAGAAGTAGCAATTCATCTTCAGCAAGAACTGCTAGAACGAAACAAGCTTCAAAGGCTAAGCCTAAAGTAAGCTCTAGAAGTACTACAGTAAGACAAAACAACGCAAGTAGTAAAGTAAAACGAATTACAAAATCTTCTAGAAGTGCTAACAGTAGAGCAACAGAAAGACGCTCAAGAACAAGAGAGTAAAATATTTTTTTTGTATAGTTAGATTGAATATCTCGCAAGTGTATGCCTCAAAGCTCATTGCGGGATATTCTTATTTACGAAAATGAAAAGTACTTTCGTAACTGTAAATTTATATCTTCAGAAATATTGAATTTATAAATGGTAATGAGATAGATTAGAGTCACAATAAAAGATTTTAAAGCAATATTTAAAAGAGGATGAAAACTAAATTCTATGTGATAAAAACCAAATCCTAACACCATTAAAATTCCAATCATTTTAAAAGTAGCCCAACTAAAAGGCTGCATTTTTAATTTCAGCTTTACATACATTAACTTGAGTGTATTGTAAATAGCTATCGCTAGAAATGTTGCTAATGCTGAACCATTAATTCCATATAACGGAATAAAAATCATATTAAAAATTACTGCTAAAAACGCTAATAAAACACCAAAAAATAAAACCACACGATAATAGTCGCTATTAAATAAAATAGCATTATTACTTCCTAGTGCATTATCATATAGCTTCGCTAATGATACTATAATTACAACAAACAAACCTCCTGTAAACTTATCTGGTAATATTTGGTAAAGCATATTAATATTAATGACCACTAGCAGAAAAATCAGACCACTTATTACTAAAAGGTTCAATGAACTTTTTTGGTATAGAGATTTTAACTCTTTATCATCACCACTATTCAAAAATTGTGCGCAAAGTGGCATCATTATTTGATGCATTGAACGTTGTGGCCCTGATATTACTGTGGCAATAAAAATAGCAACACTGTAGTAGGCCACATTTTCAATTTCTAGATATTGTCCAATCATAAACTTGTCTAAATCCAAAATTACCATAGCGATGGAACCCGCAATAATAATTAAGAAGCTGTACTTTAAAATTGAAGAGATATTATAGATTTTATTGAACTTAATGACAGGAAATCTTAAGGTATAAGCATAGAATTTCATAATAAGCATTCTAACAACATATACGCCGACTACTCCATTTATAAACAGCTTTACATCAATCCAATCCATATAAACACATCCTAAAAGCACCATGATGCAAATACGATGAAAAATTTCTCTCATGATGTTGCCAAAGACTGTTTTCATTTGCACTTTTGACCATGCAAAAAAGATTTCGAAATATGCCATAGCAATCGCAGTAATATAAATATGCCATACGTAACCTTCGATTAAATTATTCTTCTGAGATAATAAACCTGCGATTAAATCATAGCCAAAGACTCCTAATAAACCGACAGGTATAATAAACACCAAAGGCAATAAAAGCATTAAAGTAAGAAAACTATTCAAGCTGTTTTTTGTCTTAAAAGACGAATAGAATTTAATAAGAACATTATGCACTCCAAATGCCATAAATGGCAGCATAATATTGGCTGCAGAAAGTAAAAATGCGACTAAACCATAATAATCTTCACTAAGGAAATTGGTGTAGAGAAACAGTGCATTTACAGCACCAATACCAAAACCGATATAAGTGCTTAAAATATTTCTAAATGATTGCTTTATAACTATTCCCACAGAATTAAATGTACAATTTTTTTAAACGTATTATACGTTTTTAACCAACTTCGCCAAACATTCTGTTAGACTTTGCCTACTGTATTGCTGTAAACCAATTGGATGTGTTTTTAGCGCTCCTGCTTTATAGGTATTAAAAGCTTCTTTTATATGTTCTTTTAATATAAACTTATCAGAATATCTAAAGTATGTCCCCGTATTTGTTTTCTTAATTATGCCTTCTACATCTGAGTTTTCTGGACCAAAAGCGACGATAGGTGTTTCTGAAATCATATATTCAAACAATTTACCTGGAATAATGGCTTTTGTATCTTCGGAATCAATTTCAATGAGTAATAATAATTGGGATTTTTTTTGAAAAGCAATCGCTTCATAATGATTTACATAGCCTGGAGTATTTAAATGGTTGACTAAACCATAAGAACTAATACTGCGAATGATAGCATCACTGACCACACCTATTAAATTCAATTTCAATTTTGAAGCAAATGCTTCATCTTCTTTCACTAATTCGGAAAGTACTTCCCATAAAATCGTAGGATTTCTTTCTGAAAGTAACGAACCAATATGTGAAATGGTAAAATCTGAATCTTTTTTTTCGACAATGACTGAGTGCGAATCATAACCATTGGTTATAACATCTATTGGCTTATCTGTTTTGGTTAAAAACTCCTTTTTAGTATGATTACTAGTTACTATAATCTGGTCTGCATTTGTTAAGACATCACTTTCTAATTGTAAGTGCTTTTGCTTAGCACTTTTTCTCAATTTTAAAGCTTTATGATAACCAATAGTTGTCCATGGATCTCTAAAGTCGGCTATCCAATTTAGACCTATATTCTGCTTTAAATTTAAGCCAATTAAATGCAGACTGTGTGGTGGGCCAGTTGTAATTACAGTTTCAATATCATTTTTTTTAATGTAATCTAAAAGAAATTTCACTGAAGGCTTTACCCAGCTCTTTCGTGCATCTGGTATAAAGAAGTTACCTCTCACATAAAGCAACAAACGTTCTATTAGAGACTGTTTTTCTTTTTTAGGTATAACACCTGTACTTATGGCTTTGGAGCTTTTCTTAGATAATAATTTTGCAAAGCGATACGGCTCAGATATAGGCTGTTTAATCACTTTTATATGCTCTGGTAACTCGTCCAAAAGACTCTCATCTACAATAGGATAATTAGGGTCTAATGGACAATAGACTATTGGCTCTATATCATATTCTGGTAAATACTTTACAAACTTTAGCCACCGTTGGACGCCTGGCCCGCCTGCTGGCGGCCAATAATATGTAATAATTAGTACCTTTTTCTTACCGTCCATAACCTATGATGTGGACTTACTTCTTTTAAATTGAAAGAAGAGACCTAGAAGTAATAAAAAGCCAAATATAACGGAACTACCCAAAGCTATTTTACTTCCTGTTTCTACTACTTCAGGTTCAAACTTAAATTCTACAATATGCTTACCGTCTGGTATCTCCATAGCGCGTAATGCATAGTTAACGCGAAGATGTGGCGAAAATTCTCCATCAATATAAGCTTTCCAACCTCTGTAATAATAAAGTTCTGAAAATACAGCAAAGCCAGCGTTAGGATTTGTGGACTGGTACTTAAGATAGTTAGGCTTGTATTCAATGAGTTTGATTGAAGCTGTACTATCTTTTATGTAATCGCTTTTAAGCTTAAATTCATTGAATAATGATTTTTGTAAAATAGTCTCTGTTTTGGTCTCTAAACTGTCTAAGGCCAAAATCTCCTCATCTCCTGTTTCTGCAATTCTTAGATTATTTACAAACCAAGCGTTACCATTTGGTTGCGTATACCTGGTTGATGCTTCTACTCTACCCTTATCATCGCCTACAATAACATACTTTGTGTTTAGCATATTTAGGACTTCAGGATTGTTTCTATAAATATGAAAATCCAATAGGGCATCAAATCGACTCAGTTTCGCCGCATGGTAACCCGATAAAGAGTTATGAAAATATGCCGCTCTTGCAGGTTTTTGTTGCCCTTCTGGTGAAGCATCAAAAACGCGATAATGTCCCTTATCTTTAAATATTTCGTTATCTGCCGCTGTGGCTCGGTATGGTTTATCAACCAGACGTGCTGCAATAAAGTTCTCTGTATTAACATATTCTCGATTAACAGTGACCAAATCAAATAAGATTAAGACTCCAAAAACTAAAATTAAAGTATTTTCGGATAATTTTTCTTTTAAGAAATAAAATATAGCCAGAGCTGAAAGGAGTACCAAAATTAATGTTCTAATAGTATCCGATAAAAAAAGTGATTTTCTGTCATTAACAAACGCTTCTGCTAAAAGTTCTGGTGCTCTTTCATCTATCGCACCTTTAAAATCAAATAAAACTGAATGGAACAAAAGAAAAAATAGAGCTAAACCTCCGCAAATTAAAACTGTATTCTTTAAAGCTTTAAACTTTTCTTCTTTACTCTGAAAATTATTGAATAGTCTTACCAAAGCAAAAATGCCTAAAACAGGTATACATAATTCCAGAATAACTTGGATAGAACTTACTGCTCTAAACTTATCATATAAAGGGACAAAATCAATGAAAAAATCAGTAAGTAAACTAAAATTCTTTCCATAGGATAAAAATAGAGATAGCAAAGTGCCACCTACAAGCCACCATTTTAAACGTCCTTTCACCAAGAATACACCCAGTACAAACAAAAATATAATCACTGCTCCAACATAAGCTGGTGCTTCAACAATAGTTTGGCCTCCCCAATACATTGGCGCATTTCTAGAAGCTTCAATAGCTTCTATTGGTGAAGCACCAAGATTAATGTAGGTCTTATAAGTTTCAGAGTCTTTACCTACATCTTCTCCACTACCTCCACCCATAAATTTTGGGATAAATAGATTGAATGATTCCAAAAGCCCATAACTGTATTCTGTAATATAACTTGGGTCTAAACCATCACTGTTTACTTTTGGAGTACCATCTGCTTTAATAGTTAAATCACTTTTTCCACGCGTACTCTCTTTAACGTATTCTCGCGTTGCCATAATATTGGTAGCATTAAGACCAACGGCTATAATAGCTGCAACAGATAATAAACCAACAGATTTAAAAAAATGAGTAAGTTGTTTCTTTTTGTAGGCATCTATCAAATACACAGAACCTAATACCACTACTAAAAGCAATAAATAATAGGTCATTTGGTAATGATTAGCTACTATTTCTAACCCTAAGGCTATGACTGTAAGTAAAAATCCACAAATATATTTTTTTCTAAATGTAAGAATTATGCCAGATAATACTAATGGCATGTAAGCGATAGCATGAGCTTTGGAGTTATGGCCAACACCAAGTATAATTATCATATAAGTAGAAAAACCAAAAGCCAGTGCTCCTAATGCCGATAATCTAAAATCTACTTTAAGACTTAGCAATAAGATGTAGAATCCAATAAAATACAAGAATAAATAGTCTGCAGGTCGAGGTAAAAACCTTATAGTTAAATCTAATTTTTTGATATAGTTATGTGGATACTTTGCGCCAAGTTGGTAGGTAGGCATACCTCCAAAGGCACTATTGGTCCAATACGTTTCTTTACCTGTCTTCTTAGCATAATCTAATTGTTGCTTCGCCATACCTTTGTAATGCAAAATATCACTTTGGTATATTTTTTTGCCTTGCAAAACAGGACTAAAATAGGCAAGTGATAAAACAACAAATCCTAGTAATACCAATAGGTGTGGCAGCAATCGCTTAAAATATAAAGACATGAAAACTAATTAAATGGATATGGGCGAAAATTAATCAATTTCTTCGTAATCGATGTATTCACCAACATTTTTGTTCGAAGAGGTACTATCAGAAGGCATTTTATCAATTATCGTTTCACCTTCTTTTTGTTCTGATTGTTGGCGCTGTTGATTAAACTGTTGACCAAACTTCTTTTCTACTTTTTTAGCCGCATAGCGCAACAAAATTGGCGCAAATATTCGTGATAAAATTTTTATTATAAAGTATATAGCGACTATCCATAGTAGAGTTCTAGCGACTCCAACAACTGATAATGTAAAAATCATAGGTTTTTATTATATTTCAAAAATACAATTATCATCATTTATAATCCGTTATAATTCCCTAAAAAATCTATAAAATATCTATATTTGAATTCTAACCTATGTACAATGCGACAATTAAAATTAATATTTGTTTCTCTAATGTTGGTTGCCTCTATACCAGCTTTAGCTCAATATACAGATGTCATAAATTCTAATAGACCAGGAGTTTCTAAAGCAGCTTTTTCTGTGGGCACAAATGTTTTACAGTTTGAGGTAGGTGGCTTTAGTGTTAAGGAGGAACATACACCTCTTAATTATGAAATTTCAGGTTTTGGTATTGACTTTGCAGCGCGATTTGGTTTATTATTAGAAGAATTAGAAATAAATATGGAGGGAGTTTATCAAAATGATTCGTTCTCATTTAATAATGCTCCTGAAACATCACGATCAAACTTTAGAAGCTTTACAATCGGTGCCAAATATTTAGTTTTTGATCCTTATAAAAACGACGAAGAAGATAAACCCAATATTTACAGCTATCATGCCAACAGAAAGTTTAAGTGGAAAACACTAATACCTGCTGTTTCGGTTTATGCTGGTGTTAATTTTGATTCAGAGAATAATCCTTTTGTTCCCTACTCTCCAATTTTCGCTCCTTCTCGTGAAGGTGGTATCAGTCCAAAAATAATGGTGGTTACACAAAACAACTTTTCAGGTGGTTGGGTATTTGTTATGAACTTCTTGAAAGACCGTATTGGTAGCGATTTTTCTGATTTTCAATATGTATTAACCTTAACACATTCTTTTTCAGATAAATGGGTTTTGTTCGGTGAAGCCCAAGGTATAAAGAGTGATTTTTACTCCGACAATATCTTTAGATTTGGAGGTGCTTATTTGTGGTCAAAAGATTTTCAATTAGACGCCAATATTGCATTTAACACAAAGGATACACCTTCTGTTTTCAATATTGCTTTTGGCGCCTCTTATCGATTAGACTGGCATAAGGATAAGAAAATTGACAATGGCGGTAAAGTAGATGATAAGGTTGATACATCTAAACGAAAAATTAATAAGCGCAAAAAGAAATCTGATTTTGACAAATAACAACTATGCCTAATGATTGAAATTAAAGAAGCAATTTCAAAAAAGGAACTCAAACAATTTGTCAAATTTCCTTTTCAACTCTATAAAGATTCGAAATATTGGGTACCGCCAATAATTTCTGAAGAATTAAAAACTTTCGACAAGTCTGAAAATCCAGTTTTTAATGACGCTGATGCACGCTTTTTTCTAGCTTATAGAAATGGGAAAATCGTTGGTAGAATTGCTGCGATAATGAATTGGCTCGAGATAAAAAACCAAAATATAAAGAAGATGCGTTTTGGTTGGTTCGATTTTATAGATGACCTAGAAGTTAGTAAAGCCTTACTTGAAAAAGTTATAGAAATCGGAAAATCTCATAATCTAAAGTATGCTGAAGGTCCTGTCGGCTTTTCAAATCTCGATAAGGTTGGCGTCATGACTGAGGGTTTCAATAGCATTGCTACCATGATAACGTGGTATAATTACCCCTATTATGCTGAGCACTACAAAGCTCATGGCTATAAAATAGAAAAAGAATATTCGGAAAGTAAATTTCCCTTTAGAAATGTAAAACCAGAATTCTTTAAAAAGGCACAAGACCTTATAAAACGACGCTATAAACTAAAAGCACTTAACTTTAGTAAAACAAGTGAAGTCATGCCCTACGCCGACCGTATGTTTGATTTATTTAATGAAAGTTATGCCTCGTTATCTTCTTTTGTAGAGATTACGGATATCCAAAAAGAATACTTTAAAAAGAAGTTCATAAGCTTTGTTAATCCTGAATACATAAAGTTTGTAGTTGATGAAAATGAAAAACTTTTAGCCTTTGCTATTGTAATGCCGCGTTTTGCTGAAGCTTTACAGAGAGCTAATGGGAAATTATTTCCCTTCGGAGTATATCATATTCTTAAGGCTAAGAAACATAGTAAAGATGTCATTTTTTATCTAATTGGTGTTCACCCTGACTATCAGAATAAAGGTGTTCATGCCATATTATTTAATGAAATGTATGAAACCTTTACTGCAAAAGGAATTCAATATTGCTACAGAACTCCAGAATTAGAAGATAATGAAGCAATACACAAAATCTGGAAACATTTTGACCCTAAAGTTTATAAAAGACGAAAAACATTCCGGAAAGATATATAAACAAAAAAAGCTACCAATTGGTAGCTTTTTAATATTCAATTTCCAATAGAAACTACTCACCCATTGCAGCCATTAGAGCAGCTGACATACGTTTGTATGTTCCATTATCTAATCGTTCTCTAATTGCATCAAAAGCATCAAGTGTAAGACTTACATCTTCTAGAGTGTGAGTCGAAGTAGGTATCATTCTTAATAAAATTAAGCCTTTAGGTATCACAGGATAAACTACTATAGAACAGAAGATTCCATGATTTTCTCTTAAGTCTCTAACTAAAGCCATTGCTTCAGGAATACTGCCTTTTAAATATACAGGTGTTACACAACTTTGCGTAGTCCCAATATCAAAACCACGCTCTTTTAGACCTGACTGTAAAGCGTTTACAATCTTCCAAAGGTTCTGCTTTAATTCTGGCATCGTACGCAACATATCCAAACGCTTAAGAGCCCCTTTAGTTAACGTCATTTGCAATGATTTTGCAAACATTTGCGAACGTAAGTTATACTTTAAGTAATCGATAATCTCTTGGTCACCAGCAATAAATGCTCCTGTACTTGCCATAGATTTTGCAAATGTTGCAAAATAAACATCTATATCATCTTGCACACCTTGTTCTTCACCTGCACCAGCGCCTGTAGCACCTAGCGTTCCAAAACCGTGGGCGTCGTCAACTAAGAATCTAAAGTTAAATTTCTTTTTAAGCTCAACAATTTCTTTCAATCGGCCTTGCTCTCCACGCATTCCAAACACACCTTCAGAAATCACTAATATACCACCTCCTGTTTGTTCTGCCATTTTTGTAGCACGCTCAAGATTTTTCTCTAAACTAACTATATCGTTGTGCTTATATGTAAAACGTTTACCCATGTGCAAACGCACACCGTCTATAATACAAGCATGCGCATCTACATCGTAAACTATAATATCATCTTTACCAACTAAAGCATCAATAGTAGACATGACACCTTGGTAGCCAAAATTAAGGAGATAAGCGGCCTCTTTATTTACAAATTGAGCTAGTTCATTCTGAAGTTGCTCGTGTAATTCTGTGTGGCCTGACATCATACGTGCACCCATTGGGTAAGCGGAACCATATTCTGCAGCAGCTTTAGCATCAACTTTACGTACTTCAGGATGGTTTGCGAGTCCTAAGTAATCATTAATACTCCAAGTAATAACATCCTTACCTTGGAATTTCATTCGGTTAGAAATTTGTCCTTCTAATTTTGGAAAAACAAAATATCCTTCGGCTTGTGATGCCCATTTTCCTAGCGGTCCTTTATCTCTGTATATCTTTTCGAATAAATCCTTCATATTATCGCATTAGAAATCTTTTTTAATTGAATTGTTAAATTCTCTTAAATATTTGTAAAATAGTTTAGTTTAATTGGGCAAAATTAAGTCAAATTATTATGACTGCATAATTTATTTAATCTTAATATCCACCAAGTTTTAAACATAAAAACCCACCAATTACTTAGTGAGTTTTTAACATTAATTTATTGAAATTATTTTATGTATTCAATTGCTGCTTGCATTTCAGTTTGTGTATCAAAGAAACCTTGGTCTTGCATCCACTTATCATTATAAACTTTACTCATGTAGCGTGAACCGTGGTCTGGAAAAACAACAACTATATTATCTGTTGATTTAAATTCTCCTTCTTCATTTAAGTGCTTTATGGCTTGCAACGCTGCACCACTTGTATAACCCACAAAAAGACCTTCTGTAGATGAAATCTCACGAGCAGAATGTGCACTTTCTTCATCCGTGACTTTGACAAATTTATCAATAGCGTCAAAATCGGTTGCTGTTGGAATTAAATTTTTACCTAAACCTTCTATACGGTATGGATAAATTTCATTGGAGTCAAACTCACGAGTTTCGTGATATTTTTTTAATACCGAGCCATAAGCATCGACACCAATGATTTGAATGTCATTATTTTTCTCTTTCAAAAATCTTGCAATCCCAGAAATAGTACCGCCAGTTCCACTACAAGCAACTAAATGCGTTATTTTTCCTTCAGTTTGTTCCCAAATTTCAGGACCAGTTGTTTTATAGTGTGCTTCAGTATTTAGAATATTGAAATATTGATTAATGTATACAGAGCCTTTAGTTTCCTTATGCAAGCGTTTAGCAACTTCGTAATAAGACCTTGGATCATCTGCTTTTACATGAGCAGGACATACGTAAACCTTAGCTCCCATTGACTTCAACATATCAATCTTGTCTGGTGAAGATTTAGAACTAACCGCCAAAATACATTCGTATCCTTTAATAATACTAACCATAGCAATGCTAAAACCTGTATTGCCAGAGGTTGTTTCTATAATTGTATCTCCAGGTTTTAAAATGCCTTGACGCTCTGCTTCTTCGATGATATGAAGTGCGATTCTGTCTTTTGAAGAGTGACCTGGATTGAAAGCTTCTACTTTAGCAAAAAAATTGCCTTGGAAACCTTCAGTAACCTTGTTTAATTTAATTAAGGGTGTACTTCCTATTAACTGAAGTACATTATCGTAAATGTGTTTACTTTTAGTCATATTTGTAATTTACTAGTAATAATATAAAAAATTATTACCTAAAACCGTGCAAAACTACAATATTTTTTTGAATTAATCAGTAATTCCCTCAAGGTCCAAAAGAAAGGCAAACTCCTCAGCGTCTTCTTTTAAAGACTCAAAACGTCCTGAAGCACCACCATGTCCAGCATCCATATTTATTTTTAGAAATAGCTTGTTAGAATCTGTTTTTAATTCCCGTAATTTCGCAACCCATTTAGCTGGTTCCCAATACTGTACTTGAGAGTCATGGAGTCCAGCTGTCACCAACATATTAGGATAATTCTTAGCTGAAATATTATCATAAGGCGAATAACTTTTCATGTAATTATAATACAACTTATCATTAGGGTTTCCCCATTCGTCATACTCGCCTGTCGTTAAAGGTATCGATGTGTCTAACATGGTTGTTATAACATCTACAAATGGTACCGCTGCAATAATACCATTATATAATTCTGGTGCCTCATTAATAATTGCACCCATTAGTAAACCACCTGCACTTCCACCCATAGCGTATAAATGCTCAGATGACGTGTAACGCTTTTTTATCAAATGGATAGAACATGAAATAAAATCTGAAAACGTATTCTTTTTATTCAAAAGTTTTCCGTCTTCGTACCAATGACGTCCCAAATATTCTCCACCTCGAACATGAGCAATAACATATATAAATCCTCTATCTAATAAACTTAAGCGAATGGTAGAGAAATAAGGGTCTACAGTTGAACCATAAGAACCATAAGCATATTGTAACACTGGATTGTTTCCGTCTTTTTTAATGTCTTTTCTGTAAACCACTGACATCGGAATTTTCGTGCCATCTTCTGCGGTTGCCCAAATACGTTCTTCTGTATAGTTATTCTTATCAAAGTTTCCACCTAGTACCTCTTGCTCTTTTAAAACTGTTTTTTCTTTTGAGCGCATATTAAATTCTATAACAGATGATGGTGTTGTCATAGAATTATACCCATAACGAAGAATTTCAGTATCAAAATCTATGTTTGTACCTGTGTAGCAGGTATATGTTTCAGATTCAAACGGTAAATAATAATCTTCCGTTTTGTCCCAACGCATAACCCGAATTTGATTCAGTCCATTAGTACGTTCGCTCAACACCAAATAATTTTTAAAAATGTCTATACTTTCTAATAAAGTTTCCTTCCTGTGTGGAATCAATTCTTCCCAATTATTAATATTGGTAGCATCTTCAGACGTTTTCATCAATTTAAAGTTCGTCGACTTATCATTATTAGTTAGTATATAAAAGTGCGAATCATAATGTGCTATACTATACTCTAATCCACGGACTCGCGGACTGAATATTTTGAATTTTTCATCTGGTGTATCGGCGTTCAAAACATGATATTCATTAGTCAACGTACTATAACATGCAATGATAATCCACTTTCTAGATTTTGATTTATAAACCGCAACGCCAAAGGTATCATCACCTTCTTGAAATACCAATTTGTCTTCAATTTCTCCTAATTTATGTTTGTAAATCTGAAAAGCCCTCAGCGTCTTTTTATCTTTCTTGGTGTAAAACAGTGTCTTATTATCATTTGCCCAACTCGACGAACCTGTCGTTTGTACAATTTTATCAGTTTCTGTTTTATCAGTATCCAAATCCTTGATATAGATGGTATAGTTTCGTCTTCCGGTTAAATCCAATCCGAAAGAAACCTTTTTATTATCAGGACTTATTGATATACCAACTAACTTAAAATAGCTCTCGCCTTCAGCCATTTTATTACAATCGAAAAGTAATTCTTCTACAGCCTTTAGTGTTTCCTTCTTTCTGGTATAAATTGGGTAGTCTTTCCCCTTCTCAAAACGTGTAATGTACCAATAGCCATTGTATTTATATGGCACAGATTCGTCATCTTCTTTAATTCTGGCTTTCATTTCTTCAAATAAATCTTTCTGAAAATCTTTGGAGTGCGCCATCATCACATCCGTATAATCATTTTCAGCTCTTAGATGATTAATAACTTGTTCGTCCTCACGATTTTTCATCCAGAAATAGTGGTCTGTTCGCACATCTGCATGCGCTTCTAACAATTTTGGAATTTTTTTTGCTTTTGGTGGTTTTACATCTGAAATATTTGCCATGCTGAATTATGAAAATTTTAAATCAATGAATTCAAAAAAAGAAACGCAATTTACTAATTTTGAAGCGTAATAATTTTAAATACAATAAATATGTTTGGAGACATGATGGGCATGATGAATAAATTGAAAGAAGCCCAAAAGAAAGTTGAAGAAACTAAAGAACGTTTGAATGATGTTTTATTGGATGAAGCAAGTAATGACAATAAGCTCAAAGTAACAATAACAGCAAACAGAACTTTAAAATCTATAGATATCAACGAAGAGTTATTGACCGATAAAGAAATGCTTGAAGATTATTTAATCTTAACATTAAACAAAGCTATTGAACGCGCAACTACAGTAAACGAAACAGAATTAGCTGCTGTTGCAAAAGAAGGTATGCCTAATATTCCGGGACTTTAATTTAGTAAGCAGTATTCGGTAAACAGTTGGTAGTCGAGTTTACCTAAATTTATGAGTCTATCCAGAATTTTGTGTTTTTGAAAAATAATTTTAAGACACTTTCCCGCGAAGTGTGTAAGTAAAATTTACAGGATTAGCTTTTTCATAGTTTAATTCTGTTTTCAAATATAGCTAAAAATTGGTTTAAAATGATTCCCCAATTTCTAATAGGCATTTTCC
>NZ_JABDQL010000077.1 GCF_013042245.1 Winogradskyella sp.
TGAAAAATTGATAGCAAATTATGTTAAGGAACAAGGTGTTGAAAAGGATTATAAAAGTTTGAAAAAGAATAATCAATTGAAATTATTTTAATGCCTCGTGGGCTTGCCCCGAGGATTATTTACTTCATATTATAGCTACGGAAGTATGCTCGGTTTAGCTCTAGATTTATCGCTCAGAGAACAAGATTTAAACCTTGATGATTATATGAAATTGGTTTGGAAAACTTATGGAAAACCATTTAAAAATTACACGGTTAAAGATTTGCATAATACTTTAAATACTTACGCAGGAAATGAATTTGGAGATACTTTTTTCAATAATTATATCTATAAAAGTGAAATGCCAGATTTTGAACAATTATTTAATACAGTTGGTGTTAGTTTGAAGCAAAATTTAGAAAAGTCAGCTTTTGGTTTGCGTTTAAGAAATAATGAAATTATAGCAAATACAAAAATTGGGTCGGCTGCATATAACGCTGGTTTAGAAAAAGGCGATAAGATAGTTAAGATAGCAAGTCACGAAATTAAGACGACATCAGATTTGAATAAAGCTTTAAGTGAAGTACAGCCAAACAAGACTATCAAGATTCTTTATGAAAAATATGGTAAAATTAAAGCTATAAAAATGAAATTAGATTCTGATACATCTTACATAATTTCTAGCTTTCCTGAATTATCAGAAGTACAAATCAAAAACCGAAAAGCTTGGTTAGGAGTAAAGTAATTTATCCTAGTTTAGATTAATTCTTAACTCAAAAAATTGAGTAGACTTTGTACCTTTATGGTCTATGTATGCCTTAGTTGATTGTAATAACTTTTATGCTTCTTGCGAAAGGGTTTTTAATCCTAATTTAGAAGGAAAACCGGTTGCTATTCTTAGTAATAATGATGGTTGTGTCATTTCACGAAGTGACGAAGCAAAAGCATTACAGCTGCCTATGGGCGCACCAATTTTTAAGTGGGAGAGCTTCTGTAAGCAGCATAATATTTCTGTATTATCCTCTAACTATCCATTGTATGGTGACATGAGTCATCGGGTTATGAGAATCCTAGAACAATTTTCGCCAGAAGTCGAAGTCTATAGTATCGACGAAGCATTTTTAAAGTTTGAAGGATTTGAAAACTATGATTTAAAAGACTATGGACTTAAGATTAGAAAACGAATTTTGAAGTGGACTGGCATACCAACATGTGTAGGCATTGCACCAACAAAAGCACTTAGTAAAGTCGCCAATAAAATAGCTCGGAAATTTCCAAAAGAAACCAAAGGAAGCTATGTTATAGATTCTGATGAAAGCCGAATAAAAGCTCTTAAATGGACTAAGATAAATAGTGTTTGGGGCATTGGTCGAGGTTTGCAGAAAAAATTGGAGACCAAAGGCTGTAAAACTGCTTATGACTTTACCCAATTAGACGATGATTGGGTACGGAAAACATTATCTATCGTTGCATGGCGCTTAAAAAAAGATTTAGAAGGTATTTCTAAAATTGAAATGGAAGTGCCAGTAAGAAAAAAAGCCATTGCAACAACCCGAAGTTTTGATTATACCTACGATGACATTAATTACATAAAAGAACGCATCTCTACTTTTGCAACTATTTGTGCCGAAAAATTACGAAATCAAGGTTCTAGTTGTCATGTGGTAATGGTCATGCTTCGCAGTGATAGTCATAAAAAAGATTTAGAACAGCACCGTGGAAGTACAATGATTAGTTTTCCGTATCCAACAGACTCGTCTTTATTAATTAGTCAGCAAGCAGTTAGAGCCGTTGGAAAATTGTTTAAAAAAGGTATTAAATATAAAAAAGCAGGTGTAATTGTTATGGGATTGGTGCCAACTGATAATTATCAGTTAGATTTATTTAATTCTGAAGACCCCAAACATAAGCCTTTAATGTCTGCAATTGACACACTAAATAAAAAGTATAAAGGTCATAAAATAAGGCTTGGTAATCAAGATTTAAAACGCACATGGAAAATGCGTCAAGAACGTTTATCACCAAGATATACTACCAATATTAAAGATATATTGATAGTTAAATAAGAAAGTTATAACTTAGAAAATAAATTTTGTAGAGTGAATACGATAGCCCCAAAATCTGATAGTCTTATATTTTTTATACCAGAACGTACCGATGATTCTGGGACACATTTTTTTGATACAGGAATTTCAGCAGGATTTCCTTCACCAGCAGAGGACTTCAAAGAGCAACGTTTGTCTTTAGATGATGAGTTAGTAAAAAATAAAGAAGCGACTTTTTATGCTCGTGTTAGTGGTCAATCTATGATAGGAGCAGGTCTAGATGATAATGATTTACTAGTTATAGATAGAAGTTTAGAACCAGAAAATAATAAAATAGCCGTCTGTTTTCTTGATGGTGAATTTACAGTAAAACGTCTTAGAGTGACTAAAGATGAGGTTTGGCTTCAGCCCGAAAATCCGGATTACCCTATTATAAAAATTACGGAGGAGAACAATTTTGTGATTTGGGGTATTGTGACTAATGTCATTAAGAAGGTATAACAAAAAACGCGAAGCATTTACTTCGCGTTTTTTGTTATAATAATGTAAGTGAATTAATCTGCTAAAATAATAAGCTTATTATCCTTCATTTCAATAGTTCCAGAATTGATGGCTAATAATGTTTTACCATCTTGCTTTGTAAATTTCTCTTCAACTTCCTCTTCAAGAGTAACATCTCCGTTAATAGTTACATTTCCGGATTTTAGTATAGATACAATAGGAGCGTGATTTGTTAGCATTTCAAACTCACCATTAACACCTGGTACAGCAACACTAGTTACGTCTCCACTAAATAATGTAGCTTCTGGTGATACAATTTCTAAATACATAGTTTTAGAGTTTTAAGATTAAGCTTCAGCAAGCATTTTCTCTCCAGCTTCGATAGCTTCTTCAATAGAACCTTTAAGGTTAAATGCAGCTTCTGGTAAGTGATCTAATTCACCATCCATAATCATATTAAAACCTTTAATTGTTTCTTTTATATCAACTAATACACCTTTAAGTCCAGTAAATTGCTCTGCGACATGGAATGGTTGAGATAAGAAACGTTGTACACGTCTAGCTCTACCTACAGCCATTTTATCTTCTTCAGATAATTCTTCCATACCTAAGATGGCGATAATATCTTGTAATTCTTTATAACGTTGTAACAACTCTTTAACACGTTGTGCACAGTTGTAGTGCTCATTGCCTAAAATATCAGCAGTTAAAATTCTTGATGTAGAATCTAATGGATCTACTGCAGGATAAATACCAAGCTCAGCAATTTTACGAGATAATACAGTTGTTGCATCTAAGTGAGCAAACGTTGTTGCTGGTGCAGGATCCGTTAAATCATCTGCAGGTACATATACGGCTTGTACAGATGTAATAGAACCTCTTTTTGTAGACGTAATTCGTTCCTGCATTTCACCCATTTCTGTTGCTAATGTCGGTTGGTAACCAACAGCAGAAGGCATACGACCTAACAATGCCGAAACTTCTGATCCAGCTTGTGTAAAACGGAAGATATTATCGATAAAGAATAATACATCTTTTCCTTGACCTTCTCCGGAACCATCACGGAAATATTCAGCAATTGCCAATCCAGATAATGCCACTCGAGCACGTGCTCCAGGAGGCTCATTCATTTGTCCGAATACGAAGGTAAGTTTAGACTCTTTCAAGGCTGGCATATCTACTTTGTCTAGATCCCATC
>NZ_JABDQL010000078.1 GCF_013042245.1 Winogradskyella sp.
TGAAAAATTGATAGCAAATTATGTTAAGGAACAAGGTGTTGAAAAGGATTATAAAAGTTTGAAAAAGAATAATCAATTGAAATTATTTTAATGCCTCGTGGGCTTGCCCCGAGGATTATTTACTTCAAAATTTCATAAGGCATCAAAAATTGAAGGATTTTGGAGCTAAGGTCATTAATTATGATGGTAATCCTATTTCTATCAGTTTGGGCACGTTGGCGTTTTAGATATTGATGTGCCTAGCAATGACTTACAACAATGTGCCGATGCGTTAATAAGATTACGAAGTGAATAGCTTTGGGATACAAATCAGAAGGATAAAATTGGTTTTGAATTTACAAGCGGACATCATTGCTCTTGGAAAAAATATGCGGAAGGTTACCGACCAAAAATCAATGGAAATAAAGTTAGCTTTCCTGTGTTTATATGTATTGTTTTTTTAAGGACACATGCTGTTCGCTATTAATCATTCCTTTGGGTGATAATATGTTTAGCATGCTCGTTTCATAAAATGGTTGCTACAAACCATTCCAAAGCTAATTTCTATAACTATTTTGAATCTTATTTACATGTATTCTGGTACGCTATCTTTAGATAGTGAATTAAAAGAAGTCACATCAATTAAAGAATTAAAAATAGGTGATATACTTATTATCGGTGGTTATCCTGGTCATGTAATATGATTGCTGACATTGCAGAAAATGTAATAGGAGAACGCTTATTTCTACTCATTCAAGGCAATACACCTGTACAAAGTATTCATTTACTAAAAAATTTGGAGGATACTTCGATTTCACCTTGGTATAAATTGAAATTAAATTCGGAAATATCTGTGCCAGGCTTTACCTTTACAAATTCAAAGTTTGCAAGGTTTAAAGATGAGTAAAGCACTATCAAAGCAAGAATTACACAACCTCGCCATGAATCATGTTGGTAAGGATTTAGAGTCTCGCGGTTTTGAGTTTGTTGCTATCAATAGCAAACTTAAAAAGCATCCGCAATTTGTGTGTATAGATAAAAATAGCCAGTATTTTTTTGTGATAGTGAGAGCTGTTTTATTGCCAGAAAATCCTAATAATTATGATGTTGTTTGGATGGAAACCTTTAAGCAACATGCTTACGATAAAGATGCAAAAGTCCTTTATGCAGGTGTTGGTTTGGGAAATCCTGATGGCGAAGACCTTCCAATTTATCTCAATGAGGAATATCTTATAGAATATAATGGCATACAGGTCATAGAAACTAATCTGAATTAAACATGAAAAAAATCACTTTATTATTTTTTGCTCTAGTTACAATTTTGGCATGTAAAGAAGATGTTGAAACAACAATAAAGTTAAACGGACCTGTGTTTGGTACAGGTTATAATATTCAGTACTATTCAGAAGAAGGTATTAACTACCAAAAAGAGTTCGATAGTTTATTTACGGTTATTAATAATTCTTTATCTACATACATTTCAAGTTCAGATATTTCTAAATGGAATAGGAATGAGCCTGTTGAAATCGATGAACATTTTACGACTGTCTTTAATACTTCAAAAAAAATTTTTAAGGAGTCAAAAGGTTTGTTTGACCCTACTATAGGTAATGTTGTAAACGCTTGGAATTTTGGTCCAGATGAAAATAAATTCCTAACAGACAGCACTACTATAAAAAGCCTAATGCAACATGTAGGATTTGATAGAGTTATTAAAACACCAACCAGATTTATAAGACCAGACAGCGCATATTTAGATTTTAATGCTATCGCAAAAGGTTACGGTATAGATGTTATTGGAGAGTTTTTAGAATCTCGAAGTATTAGAAATTATATAGTAGACATCGGTGGCGATATAAGAGCTTCTGGTATTAATAAAGAAAAGAAAAAGGGATGGACTATTGGTATCGAAGATCCAAATTTTGATGGTTCACAATCTTATTCAAAAGCCATTACTTTAACTAACAAGGGTATGGCGACTTCGGGGACTTACCGGAAGTTTAAAGTAGATGAGGAAGGAAATCGTTATGCACACATTATTAATACAACAACTGGCTATCCTACAAAAACTAATGTATTAAGCGTTTCGGTGATTGCGCCAAATGCAATGTTGGCGGATGGTTATGCCACAACATTCCAAACCATGGGTCTAGAAAAGACAAAAGTGTTTTTAAATGCACATCCAGAATTACAAGTATATTTTATTTATTTGGATGAAAGTGGTGCGCTACAGACACTTAGTTTAAATGGTTTTCCAGAATAGTTTATTTATAAACCACAGGAATAATTTCACCTTTGGCCAAACAGTATTTTTTAATTTCTTCATCTGAGAGCTTAGATGTATAATCAACTTCTTTAACTTTAAAACCAACGCTTCTAAGTTTGTCAAAATAATCACGTCCATAAACACGTACATGGTCGTATTGACCAAAGATTTTAGCACGTTCAGTCTTGTCAGTTATAGAATTATCTTCAAAAGTTTTGTCTCTATTTAAGTCTTGCGGAATTTGAAATACACCCCAGCCACCGGATTTCATAACACGATATAGTTCTTGCATGGCTTTGGTATCATCAGGAATATGTTCTAAAACATGATTACAAAGTATAATATCGTAGCTGTTGTCTTCAAAAGGTAAATTACAGATGTCTGCTTTTACATCTGCAATTGGTGATAGTAAATCTGTTGTTGTATAATAGAGATTCTCTAATTTTCTAAAATGTTTTAAAAAGCATTGCTCAGGAGCAAAATGTAAAACCTTGGCTTCTCGAGTAAAAAAATCAGTCTCGTTTTGCAGATACAACCACAATAGTCTGTGGCGTTCTAAACTTAATGTGGAAGGCGATAAAACATTATTACGTTGTTGACCATAACCGTAAGGCAAAAAACTTTTAAAACTATTACCATCAATTGGGTCCATATAGGTATGTCCCTTAAGTAAAAAACTTAAAACTGGACGAACAATATAGCTTAACCTAATAAGTATAGGTCTTGGAATTGTATTTAATATGAGTTTAAATAGAGTTTTCTTCAAAGCACTAGTGCTTGCTGTCTAAACTCATCTTCTTCATTACTATCTATACCCAAAGCTTCATAAATGTATGCAAATGTAGAAAGTAACTCAGGTTTGCCATCTACTATAGCTACATCGTGTTCAAAATGGGCACTTGGCTTGTTATCTAAAGTAGTAATCGTCCAACCATCTCTATGTTGTTTGATACGCTGAGTCCCTAGATTTATCATAGGTTCTATAGCGACTACCATACCTTCAACAAACTTTTTGCCACGACCTCGTTTACCATAATTAGGCATTTCTGGGTCTTCGTGCATTTTACGGCCCAAACCATGACCAACGAGTTCTCTAACAACGCCATAGCCGTGAGCTTCGCAATATTTTTGTATAGCATAGCCCACATCACCGACACGATTTCCTAATTTAAATTCTCTAATCCCTACGTATAAAGATTCTTTAGTAACCTGAAGTAATTTTTTAGTTTCTGAATCTATTTCTCCAATGGCAAATGTATACGCGTGGTCTCCATAAAATTCATTTTTAATAGCACCACAATCAATAGAAATAATATCGCCTTCAATCAAAGGTTTGTCATTGGGTATACCATGAACCACTTGCGAGTTTGGACTCATGCAAAGCGTATTAGGGAAATCATATAAACCCAAAAAACCAGGAATTGCACCTTGGTCCCTGATGCATTCTTCGGCTATCTTATCTAATTCTAAAGAAGTTACCCCAGGTTTTATCGCTTTTGCTAATTCTCCAAGAGTTTTGGAAACGACAAGAGCTGCTTCTCGCATCAATTCTATTTCTTCTTTTGTTTTTACAACAATCATTTTCAACTGTATTGGTGGGCAAAGATACTAAAATTAACATGTTATTCTTTTTTGCTTAAATATGATATTTGACATGTATTGAAATCTATTTATGTTTTACTTTTACGCAATCAATAAAGATTATATTATGTATAAATTAGTTTCAGCAGAAGAGGCTGTAAAAGTTATAAAATCCAACGATAAAGTATATATCCAAGCTGCAGCGGCTGCACCTCAAGCATTAATTAAAGCAATGTCTGCTAGACATCAAGAATTAAGAAATGTTGAAATTTGCCAGCTCCATACTGAGGGAGAGGCACCATACGCTAATCCAGAATTAAAAGACAGTTTCCATGTTAATTCATTTTTTATTGGTAAAAATGTGAGACATACCTTAAAAGCTGGTAACGGTTCCTACACACCTGTTTTTTTGAGTGAGTTACCACGACTTTTTCAACGACGTATTATTGACCTTGATATTGTTTTAATTCATGTTTCGGTACCAGATAAACACGGCTATTGCTCATTAGGAGTTTCCGTAGAAGCCACACTAGCAGCAATTGATAACGCAAAAATTGTTATTGCTCAAGTTAACAAGAATATGCCGCGTACCCACGGTGCAGGTATAATTCATCATTCGGAAATTGATTATTTTGTAGAGTCTAACGAAGAATTACCTTCTCACGAAATGGCTGAGCCTACAGAAATAGAAGGTAAGATTGGAGACCATGTGGCGAGTTTAATTGAGGATAGAAGTACTTTACAAATGGGTATTGGCTCCATACCAAATGCGGTATTAACAAGACTAAAAAATCACAAAGATTTAGGATTACATACTGAAATGTTTTCGGACGGAGTTATAGATTTAATTCTAGACGATGTTATAAACGGAAATTATAAAAAGATAAATCGCGGTCGTGCTTTAACTACTTTTTTGATGGGATCAAAGCGCTTATATGACTATGTAGATGATAACCCTTTTGTAGAAATGAGAGCTTCCAACTATACAAATAATTCGGCATACATCCGACAGAACCCTAAAATGGTAGCCATAAACTCTGCTATAGAAGTAGATGTTACAGGGCAAGTCTGTGCAGATTCTATAGGTTCTGGTATGTATTCTGGTGTTGGTGGGCAAATGGATTTCATCAGGGGTGCATCTCTAAGTGAAGGCGGTAAAGCTATTATAGCTTTGCCTTCGGTTACAAGAAAGGGAATTAGTAGAATTGTTCCAAATTTAAAATTAGGTGCTGGCGTTGTTACTACCAGAGCACACGTGCATTATGTAGTTACAGAATATGGTATTGCTAATTTGTACGGAAAAACAATTAAACAGAGAGTAAAGGCCTTAACAGAAATTGCACATCCAGATCACAGAGAGTCTATTGATAAAGCGTATTTTGATTTGATTTAACCTATCATCTAAAAAGACCAATAAAACCTTTTTTTAGATTTCGGTTTTTCTAGATTTGGAAGTTCATTGGTAAGTAATTGATATACTTTACCACAGCCTCTGAAGCCATCAATGTTTCTGTCGTCAATAAAATAAGCGGCATAAATTTTTGGGCTTCTCTCTTTTGAAAATTGCTCTTCGGGAAAGCTTTTATTTACAGAATAAAATTCAACGCCATTTTCTTTACAAAAGTCAACGGCTTCTTGTAATCTTTGACCATCACGATAAGTCCATAAAATTAGTCGATGACCATCATTTTGAAGGCGTAAAAGTGTTTAAAAAGTAAAAAGCTGAGGTTTGCCAATATTTGGATATGAATCTTTTACAATGGTACTGTCAAAGTCTATAGCTAATATGAGTTTTTCTTTAAATTTCATTTTAAACTAAAGAATGTTGTGTCATAGTTTTAGGTTGGTCTATACCTATTAAATTTAAAATGGTCGGTGCAATATCTCCCAAGATACCATCTTTAATTTTTTTTAAATCTTTATCAATTAATATTACCGGAACTGGGTTTGTAGTATGAGCTGTATGTGGTGTTCCGTCAGGATTAATCATAGTTTCACAATTACCGTGGTCTGCAATGAGTATAGTGGTATAGTCATTATCTAAAGCGGTAGTGATAACAGCTTTTACACACTCATCAACCGCTTCACATGCTTTTATTGCAGCTTCCATTACGCCAGTATGCCCAACCATATCTCCGTTAGCAAAATTAAGACAAACAAAATCGACATCACCTTTTTCTAGCTCAGGTACTAGAGCATCTCGTAATTCGTAAGCGCTCATTTCGGGTTTTAAGTCGTAGGTGGCTACTTTTGGCGAGTTTCTGAGTATCCTTGTTTCGCCTTTAAAAGGTTCTTCTTGTCCTCCGGAAAAGAAAAAAGTGACGTGAGGATATTTTTCTGTTTCAGCGATCCTAATTTGTGTTTTGTTGTGTTTTTCTAAAATTTCACCCAAAGTTTCGGTTAAATTATCTTTATTGAAAACGACGTTAATACCTTTAAAATTTTCATCATAATTTGTCAAAGTCACATAGTGTAAATTCAATTTGTGCATATTAAACTCATGAAAATCATTCTGTGATAAAGCATCTGTTAGTTGTCTTCCGCGGTCAGTTCTAAAATTGAAGAAAATAACAACATCGTCTTCTTTTATCCTTGTAATAGGTTCCCCACTTGCATCAATATTAATTATTGGTTTTATAAATTCATCTGTAACACCTTCAGCATAACTAGATTGAATAGATTTTAATACTTGATTGGTCTTTTCGCCTTCGCCATTAACCAAAGCATCATAAGCAATCTTAACGCGTTCCCAGCGTTTATCTCTATCCATAGCATAATACCGACCAGTCACTGTAGCCAGCTTTGCACCGCTTTCACTTAATTTTTCTTCTAATTCTGAAATAAAACCGTAGCCCGATTTTGGGTCAACATCTCTTCCGTCAGTAAAAGCATGAACAAAGACATTGTGTAATTCATTTTCTTTTGTAGCATCTAGTAATCCAAACAAATGGTTAATATGAGAGTGCACACCACCATCACTAACTAAACCCAAAAGATGAATACTCTTATCATTGTTTTTTGCATAAGCAAAAGCATCTTTGAGCACCTGTTCTTCTTGAAGCGTTTTATTTTTTACAGCTAAATTGATTTTTACCAAATCTTGATAAACAATTCGGCCAGCTCCCAAGTTCATATGGCCAACTTCACTATTGCCCATCTGTCCTTCTGGTAAACCAACATGCAACCCATCTGTTCTAAGTGTAGCATGTGGATATTTTGTGTAAAGTGAATCTATAAATGGTGTATTGGCATTATCTATTGCTGAGACTTTTGGGTCAGGAGACATGCCCCAACCATCTAGAATCATTAGAATTACTTTTTTATTCATGATAGTTTGTTAGTGAATTTCAAAGATAACACTTACCTGAGGATATCAAATTTGAAGCATTAATTTTTTTTAGTTTATCCGTTTTTACAGATTCAAAAAAAAACAGTTTATTTTGTAATTATTAAAGTTTGTGAACACTTTAACTTATTCGTTCACAAATTGTTAAATATCTGTTATCTCTTTTCGCTTCATGTAACAGATTAAATAATTGGTCGTCTATTCAGTATAAGTAAAAATCAAGGCTATATTCTATAATATGACTTAAATAAGTTGTATTTTATTAAAAACGAAAGTCATGATACCACAAAATTTCACAGAATACTTCAAAAGCCTCGAATTATTTGAGCGACAGGAAATAGTAAATG
>NZ_JABDQL010000079.1 GCF_013042245.1 Winogradskyella sp.
CTGTTAAGTACAAAAGAGTATTGCATTAAAGCATGTGTATGAAAATTTTACCTAAAAGGGATTCTTAGCAGTTTAATCTAAAATGTTGAAAACATGAACTTTAAACATAATTTATTCGTATGAAACATCCATGCAAGGATTTTGCCACCCGATGGAATGACTTTTGAGGCGGATAAGTTGGTAAGAATTAATTTGTAAATTTGAAAACAAAGTAGCATAATTTAAAAAGGTAGATTTTTACTGGAGGTTGAAACATCCTGCAAAACAGGAAACCCCGAACATGAAACTGATAACAAACGTTAAGCACCCAAGAGTATTGCCAATCCGAGAGTAATCAAGGAGGGAGCATGAATATGAAATTTTAATTTTCCTAACGTATTGCTACTTATTAAAATAGATAAAATACCGAAACCTATAAATGGGACAGGGTTTTTTTAGTCAAAAATCAAACAATAAACACGTTAAGCCCTGTAAATCAAAGAGGTAACAAATAAGTAGAAAGACACATGAAAAAGGGTTTTATCATAATGAAATTGTGTTACAATACATTCATGAAAATATAAATAATACAAAGGATAAAGTAACAAAATCAAATTTTGAGGCCAATTATTTTTCCAAAAGAGAACTGCAAATATTAGGGCTAGTTTGTAAACAAATGACTGCTAAAGATATAGCAGATAAACTCTTTCTTAGCCCAAGAACGGTTGAAGGTCACAGAAATAATCTTCTTTTAAAAACAGATTCTAAAAATATTGCAGGTTTGGTAATCTATGCACTTAAAAATAAGCTTATTGATTTTGAAAATGATATCAACATTAATTAAAGAGCATTAAGGATTAACAAATTGTCTTTTTTTGAGCATTCTCAATCAGTAAATTACACAAAAATTAGTATTTTTGCATCCTTATAAGAAATGCTAAAAATGAGCCAAAAGTTCCCTGAATACAAAGGACTTAACTTACCAAATGTTGCTGATGAAATTAGCAACTATTGGGAAGCAAATGATATCTTCAATAAAAGTGTAACCACACGAGAAGGAAAACCACCTTACGTGTTTTTTGAAGGACCACCTTCTGCAAACGGATTGCCTGGTGTGCACCATGTCTTAGCACGTGCCATTAAAGATATTTTTCCACGCTATAAAACCATGAAAGGTTTCCAAGTAAAGCGTAAAGCAGGTTGGGATACCCATGGTTTACCAATTGAATTGGGCGTTGAGAAAGAACTTGGTATTACTAAGGAAGATATTGGCACCAAAATTACAGTAGAAGAATATAATGCCGCTTGTAAAAAAGCCGTAATGCGTTATACGGATATTTGGAACGACCTCACCCAAAAAATGGGTTATTGGGTTAATATGGACGACCCATACATTACCTATAAATCCAAATATATGGAATCTGTTTGGTGGCTCTTAAAACAGATTTACAATAAAGATTTATTATACAAAGGCTATACAATTCAGCCATATTCTCCAAAAGCAGGTACAGGTTTAAGTTCGCATGAGCTTAATCAGCCAGGAACCTATCAAGACGTAACAGATACAACGGTTGTAGCTCAGTTTAAAGCCAATGCAGAGAGTCTTCCTGATTTGCTTCAAGATGAAGGTGATATTTATTTCCTTGCTTGGACGACAACACCTTGGACATTACCGAGTAATACGGCACTAACTGTTGGACCAAAGATTGATTATGTTTTGGTTGAAACCTATAATCAATACACATTTAAACCTATGAATGTAGTTTTAGCGAAGAGCTTAGTAGAAAAACAATTCGCTGGAAAGTTCAATCAAGTTGAAAAAAAATCAGAATTATTAGCCTACAATTCTGGAGATAAAAAGATTCCATACTATGTCGTCAAAGAATTTAAGGGAAAAGATTTAGTAGGTATCACTTACGAACAACTATTAGATTTCAATCTTGAGTTTGAAAATAAACAAAATGCTTTCAGAGTCATTTCTGGAGATTTTGTAACCACTGAAGACGGAACAGGAATAGTTCATACAGCACCAACTTTTGGTGCAGATGATGCTTTGGTTGCAAAGCAAGCAAACCCTGAAATCCCACCATTTTTAGTAAAAGATAAGAACGATAATTTAGTACCACTAGTAGATTTACAAGGTAAATTCAGAACGGAATTAGGCGATTTTGGTGGTAAATACGTAAAAAACGAATATTATCCTGATGGTGAAGCGCCAGAAAAGTCAATAGATGTTGAGCTTGCCATTAAATTAAAGATTGAAAATAAAGCCTTTAAGGTTGAAAAATATAAACACAGCTATCCAAACTGCTGGCGTACAGATAAGCCTATTTTATATTACCCCTTAGATTCTTGGTTCATCAAAGTGACAGATGTAAAAGGTCGCATGCACGAACTTAATATGGGAATTAACTGGAAACCAAAATCCACAGGTGAAGGCCGTTTTGGAAACTGGTTAGCAAACGCTAACGATTGGAATTTATCACGTTCACGTTTTTGGGGAATTCCATTACCAATTTGGAGAACTGAAGACGGAAAAGATCAGATTTGTATCGGTTCTCTGAAAGAACTGAAAGCAGAAATGAAAACAGCCGTAGAAGCTGGTGTTATGTCTGAAGATATTTTCGCTGATTTTGAAGTTGGCAATATGTCTGAAGAAAATTACGAGAAAATAGACCTACATAAAAATGTAGTTGATAAAATTGTTTTGGTTTCAAAATCAGGTCAGCCAATGAAACGCGAAAGCGATTTAATCGATGTATGGTTCGATTCTGGTTCAATGCCTTATGCACAATGGCATTATCCGTTCGAAAACAAGAATCTTATAGATAATAACGAAGCTTTTCCAGCAGATTTTATTGCTGAAGGTGTAGACCAAACACGTGGTTGGTTTTATACACTTCATGCTATCGCAACCATGGTTTTCGATTCTGTAGCTTATAAGAATGTAGTGTCAAACGGGTTAGTTTTAGATAAAAACGGCCAGAAAATGTCTAAGCGATTAGGTAACGCAACAGACCCGTTTGAAACATTATCAAAATATGGTGCAGACGCTACACGTTGGTACATGATAAGTAATGCGAATCCATGGGATAATTTAAAGTTTGATGTAGATGGAATAGAAGAGGTAAGGCGAAAATTCTTCGGAACGCTTTACAACACCTATTCGTTCTTTTCATTATATACAAACCTAGACGGTTTCGATTATTCCGAAGCTGATATTCTATTAAACGAACGTCCAGAGATAGACCGTTGGATACTTTCAGAATTAAATACATTAATTAAAAAAGTAGATGCTTTTTATACGGATTATGAGCCAACAAAAGCTGCACGAGCTATTTCAAATTTTACGCAAGAATACTTAAGTAACTGGTATGTGCGTTTAAGTAGAAGACGTTTCTGGAAAGGCGATTACCAAACCGATAAAATTTCGGCATACCAAACGCTTTACACCTGCATGGTAACTCTGGCAAAATTAGGAGCGCCAATTGCACCTTTCTTTATGGATAGATTGTACTTAGATTTAAATGCTGTTACCAAAAAGGAGAATTTTGAAAGTGTACATTTAGCTGAATTTCCTATTACAGACAAAAGTGCTATAGATAAAGTCTTAGAACGCAAGATGGAAAATGCACAGACTATTTCATCTTTAGTTTTATCCTTAAGAGCAAAAGAAAAAATTAAAGTACGTCAGCCATTACAGAAAATTATGATTCCTGTAACGAGTACGCAACAAAAAGAGGAGATAGAAGCTGTGGCTGATTTAATAAAATACGAGGTTAATATAAAAGAAATTGAGCTGCTTGAAGATGCATCAGATATTTTAGTGAAGCAAATCAAACCAAATTTCAAAACCCTTGGGCCACGTTTTGGAAAAGACATGAAACTGATTGCTAGTGCAGTCAATAGTTTTACATCAGAAGATATTAACAAAATGGAGCAAAACGGCAGTTTTGAACTAGATATTAATGAAAAAAATATTACATTGAACCTTGAAGATGTGGAGATTACCTCACAAGATATCGAAGGATGGTTAGTGGCCAACGAAGGTGCATTAACAGTGGCCTTAGATGTTACTATAAATGAAGATTTACGTAGAGAAGGCATTGCAAGAGAACTCGTTAATCGTATTCAGAATTTACGTAAAGATTCAGGTTTTGAGGTTACAGATAGAATAGATGTTCAGTTGCAAACAGAAACTAATATTGTAGATGCTGTAAGTGACAATGAAGACTATATTAAAACAGAAACTTTAACAAACGATTTAAAAATTATTGATAACCTAAACAATGGTATAGAAATTGCTTTTGATGATGTAAATACCAAGTTGTTTATTCAAAAACATTAAGACATGGCAGCAGATACAAATAATAGATATTCAGATAAAGATTTAGAAGAATTTAGAGTGCTTATTCAAGAAAAAATTGATAATGCAGAGCACGATTTAGAGTTGATTAAAAGTGCTTACATGAACGACCATGATAATGGTACTGACGATACATCACCGACGTTTAAGGCTTTTGAAGAAGGAAGTGCTACAATGAGTAAAGAAGCAAATTCGGCTTTAGCTATTCGCCAAGAAAAATTTATCCGAGACCTAAAAAATGCTGTGATTAGAATTGAAAACAAGACCTATGGTGTGTGCCGTGTTACAGGTAAACTCATTAAAAAAGAGCGTCTAAAATTAGTGCCACACGCAACACTAAGTATTGAAGCTAAAAACATGCAGAAATAATTATTTCATGCAGTGTACATTATATATTTTAAAGTCTTGGGATATTAATTTCAAGACTTTTTTATTTTTTGGTTTTATTGGATTTTCAGTTTTTAGCTTCGGGCAGAATAAAGCTAAAAATATATTTTCGTCTAATAATATTTCTGAAATTATTATTGACGGGGACCAGATTTTTAGTATCAAGGTTACTACAGAAAAATCTGAAACTATTACGATTAATTCAGTATCTGATGGTGATTATGGTAATGACTACCAAGTTATTTCAAAAGTCAAAGACAAACAATTATTTGTAGCTCTTAATCGAATATCTGTAGAAAAAATACCTGATGACAAACGTAATGCGCATAAGGTGGTTGCCGCAGCGTTAGAAATTAAAATACCTGAGAGCCTGAATCTTTCAGTAAAAAGTGATGTGGGCTCTGTGGAAGCCAAAGGGCGATTTAATGAGATTAAATTTAACCTTTTGCAAGGTGGTTGTACTATTGACGGTACTGCTCAATTGGCAACCATTAAGACGGTTGATGGAAATATATTTGTAAGAACAAAAAATGCAATAATACAAACAGACTCGCATCATGGATTAGTAGATTTTCCTAGCGATATGTTAGGTTTTAACGTATGGCGATTAACCACAAATGGCGGGAATATTACTGTCAAAAAGATTGAACAATAGATTTTTATGTCTTTAAAAAAATCACTTTTTATTATTATTCTTATTCTACTGATAGACCAGATCAGTAAAATATATATTAAAATAAATTTTCAGTTGCATGAAGATGTTACTGTCTTTTCGTGGTTCAAAATTTTATTTGTAGAGAACGATGGTATGGCTTGGGGTACGAAACTCAGTGATGTTTTTTCTTTTATTACTGATAAATCTGCAAAACTAATTTTAACGCTATTCAGAATCTGTGCAGTTTCTGTTATTGGTTACTGGTTGTTTAGTATTATCAAAAAACAAAAAACAAAAACCTTAATCTTTGCTATATCACTTATTTTTGCTGGTGCTTTAGGTAATATTATCGACTCTGTATTCTATGGTATATTATTTAATGATAGTTACGGACAAGTTGCTACAGTTTTACCAGAAAGTGGTGGCTATGCAGGCGTGTTTTATGGCAAAGTTGTAGATATGTTACATTTTCCTTTATTTTCTGGAGTTTTACCAGGTTGGCTTCCGCTTATTGGTGGAAAATATATTTCTTTTTTTGACCCAGTTTTTAATGTAGCTGATGTAGCTATAAGTACTGGGATTGGGATTTTGATTGTGTTTAATAAAAAGGCTTTTAAGGATAATACTAAAACTGAAATAATCGATTAGGCGTCACACAATAATCCAATGTAACATCATTTTTAGCAACTTTAATTTCTTTTTCAGCATCAAAAAAAGATAAACCAATTTTGATAGTTTCTGGTTTGCATTCTGCTAAAAAACGGTCATAAAACCCTTTGCCATAACCAATTCTGTTTCCTGTTTTATCAAAAACTAAAAGTGGGACAAAAACAACATCAATTTGTTGGTTAGAAATAGGAATACCATCCACAGGTTCTGGAATATTATATGCGTTTTTCTTTAGCTTAGTATTATCAGTCAACAAAAAAGGGGACATTGTAAAGTTTTCAAAATTACTTTTAGAGATAACAATATTTTTGTCTTTACCTGCTAGAATATTCAATATATATTCGGTATTGATTTCCTTTTGCTCTTCGATAGGCAAGAAGATATGATAAAAAGAATACTGCCAAATATCTAACTGCAATAACCGATTGGCAATAGCTATGCTCTTATTTTCAATGTCATTTTCAGTTAATTGCTGGCGTAAAGCTCTATATTTTTTACGTAATTCTGGTTTAGTCATTAGGCTTCAACCTTTGTAGAAATATGAAAAATAGCATCACCTTGATAGATGATTGGCGATTCGTTTACATTAAAAATATAACCACTATTTGGCGCTTTTACAAAATGATTAAAACTACCGTAAGGGTCTGTAATATTACCAATAACATCACCTTTTTCAACTTGAGAATTTACAGATACAGAAGCCTTAAACATACCAGAGTAATTGGCACGAATCCATTTGCTTTCCAAAATTTTTACTGTTTGTTTTTTTGGCTGACTCACTTTGAATTTTGAACTTAACATTTCAAGATGATGCAATACACGTTTTGCACCGTTTACACCAGTATTTGTTATTCTATTATCGATGTTAAATGACTTCCCACCTTCAAAAAGTAATATGGGAATTCCTTTTTTGTAACAAGAACTTCTAAAAGACTTTTTAATATTTCTTGAATAATAGACAAAAGGAGCTCCAAAAACTTGTGATAGTTCGTCTAGAACTATTTCATTTTTTACAATACGCATTTGTGCAGCATTAAAACGGTCTGCACCACCGGTATGAAAATCTAAAATTAAATCTGCATGTGGTACAATTTCAGTCATCAGTTTATGGGCTACACGACTCGCTAACGAACCGCTTTTATTACCTGGAAAAACACGATTAAGGTCTCGTCCATCTGGGAATTCACGATTCATATTAATAAATCCAAATACGTTTATTACGGGCACGCAAATAATGGTACCACGTTTTGGTATATTGATGCCTTTAGCAATAATCTGGCGTACAATTTCTACACCATTAACTTCATCACCGTGAATACCTGCAGTAATTAAAACTGTAGGACCAGATTTCTTAGAACGTTCTATAATTACAGGAACGTCAATGCTGTTTTGTGTGTGTAATTTAGCAACATTAAAACTCACTTGAGCGCTTTCGCCCAATGCTACTTCTTGACCTAAAATATTTAGAACTTCTTTTTCGCTCATATTCATGTCCGTAAAACGGCAATCTATTAATCTTAAACTTAGTTTCTATTGCGTTCTATAAATGTTATAATGGCTCTAGCTATATTTCTGCTGGTTGCACTTTCAATGCCTTCTAATCCAGGAGTGGAATTCACCTCAAGTAGTAATGGTCCACGAGCAGATTGTAACATATCTACACCACAAACGGGTAATTTTAAAACCTTTGCGGCATTGATGGCGAGCTTTAATTCATTGTGGTCTAGTTTTACAATTTCAGCCGAACCACCACGATGCAAATTAGACCGAAATTCACCTTCTTTTCCTTGACGCTTCATAGCGCCAACAACTTGTCCATCAACAACTAAAGCACGTAAATCTGCACCTTTTGCCTCGCGAATAAATTCTTGTACTATAACACGCGCTTGTAGGCCATTAAAAGCTTCAAGCACCGATTCCGCTGCATTTTTAGTTTCAGCTAAAACAACACCGAGACCTTGTGTACCTTCAAGCAACTTAATGATACAAGGTGTTCCACCTACGTGTTCTATAACTTCTACAACATCTCGTGAGTAGTTTGTAAAAACTGTTTTTGGCATGCCAATACCAGCTTTGCTTAAACGCTGTAGACTCTTTAATTTATCCCTTGAACGTAAAATAGAGTCTGATGAAGCTATGGTAAATACACCCATTTCTTCAAACTGTCGTACTACTGCGCATCCATAAAATGTTACAGAAGCTCCTATACGAGGAATAATTGCATCTACATAATCTAGATAACGGTCTTTATAATAGATGGTTGGTTTTTCTTTCTCAATAATGATATCACATTTTAAGGGGTCAATGATTTCGATATCATGTCCCCGATTTTCGCCTTCTTCTGCAAGTCGCCTTGTAGAGTAAAGATTGGGGTTTCGCGAAAGGATTACTATATTCATTGTAAAGTTGTATTGTAAGGTTGGTTTTCTATGTCGACATCAACTAAAAATTTGTTCTTTAAGAATTGTCGTCCTATTAAAACAGGAAATCTTATATCGTCTCTAGTGCTTAAAGTTAAGTTGATTTTATAGGTTTTTCCAAAGAAAATAAGATCTGTTTTTATTTTATAACGGTTTTCTTTAATACCATTACTTTTTTTACGTCTGTATATGTCTAGTCTTCAAAAATAATGACACCGGTTTTAAAGTTGGGGTGTCCGCTACTTTCAAAAATACAATAGAGCATATTGTTTTCCTCTTTGATTTTTGAGCAATGTATTGCAGAAGTGTAAGCGCCAGTGTCAATTTTTACATCAATATTATGTAAGTTTAGTTTAGGAAAGTCAATCTTATCAAAACGACCTAACATTTTTTTGTCATTAAATGATTTTAAAATTTAGTGTAGCGAAAGTATTAATAAAACAAATTGAAAATACGTAAGATAAATACTAATTATTACCTTTGAAAGTATGTCCGAAACGGCCTTAGATATTCAGATAAAAACCTTACCACATCAACCTGGAGTTTACCAGTATTTTGATGCAGATGAGAATTTGATTTACGTCGGAAAGGCTAAAGACATAAAAAAACGCGTTAGTTCTTATTTTACAAAGTATCACGACAATGGTAAAACGCGGGTTTTAGTCAGAAAAATCGCTGAGATAAAGCATATTGTTGTTGAGACAGAAAGCGACGCTTTGCTACTTGAAAATAATCTGATAAAAAAATACAAACCACGTTATAATGTTTTGCTTAAAGATGACAAATCTTATCCTTGGATTTGTGTAAAAAACGAACGTTTTCCGCGTGTATTTCCTACAAGACGTGTTATTAAAGATGGTTCTGAATATTTTGGTCCATATACAAGTATGAAAACCGTAAAAACCCTTTTAGGTTTAATAAAAGGCTTGTATCAATTACGAACATGTAATTACCATTTAACTGAAGAAAAAGTACAAGCCAGAAAATATAAAGTCTGTTTAGAATACCACTTAGGAAATTGTAAAGGTGCCTGCGAAGGTTTAGAGACTGAAGAGGAATATCATGGAAACATTGCCGCTATTCGCGAAATTTTAAAAGGAAATTTTAAGGATTCCTTACAGCAATTTAGAAAGCAAATGAAAACTTTTGCAGAAAATATGCAGTTTGAAGACGCTCAAAAAGTGAAAGAAAAGCTTGATATTTTGGAGAACTATCAGGCAAAGTCTACAGTTGTAAATCCTAAAATTAGTAATGTAGATGTGTTTTCGATTGTGAGTGATGAGAGCTATGCTTATGTTAATTTTTTACAATTGTCATATGGCTCTATTATTCGTTCCCACACTTTAGAAATCAAAAAGAAGCTTCAAGAAACGGATAAAGATTTACTGGAGTTGGCCATTACAGAAATTCGCCAACGTTTTCATTCTAATAGTAAAGAAATATATGTGCCCTTCGAAGTTGAGTTGGGAGATGAGGTCAAGGTATCTGTACCAAAGTTAGGAGACAAAAAAAGTATTTTAGATTTATCGGAACGAAATGCAAAATATTTCCGACTAGATAAACTAAAACAAATAAAAATTGTAGACCCAGATAGACACGCCAACCGTATAATGGCACAAATGAAAGCCGATTTACGATTATCTGAAGAGCCCAGACATATTGAGTGTTTTGATAACTCTAATATTCAAGGTACAAATCCAGTTGCTGCTTGTGTGGTTTTTAAAAACGGAAAGCCAAGTAAAAAAGATTACCGTAATTTTAATATAAAAACAGTTGTAGGACCTGATGATTTTGGGTCAATGGAAGAGGTTGTTTTTCGGAGATACAAACGACTTTTAGAAGAAGAGCTGTCGCTACCACAGCTTATAATTATTGATGGCGGAAAGGGGCAATTATCTTCAGCATTAAAAAGTTTAGATATTTTAGGATTACGCGGAAAAATTGCAATTATCGGTATTGCCAAGCGTTTGGAAGAATTGTTTTATCCAGATGACCCCATTCCCTTATATTTAGATAAAAAAAGTGAAACATTAAAAATTATTCAACAACTAAGAAATGAGGCACATCGTTTTGGTATTGAACATCACAGAAATAGAAGAAGCAAAGGCGCTTTAAAGACAGAATTAGAAAATATTCCAGGAGTTGGAGAGCAAACAATAGTTGATTTAATGAAGCGTTTTAAAACGGTTAAGCGCATTGCCAATGCCAAACTAGACGAACTAGAAACCGTTGTTAGTGTCTCTAGAGCTAATAAAGTATATAATTATTATCATAAAGAATAGATTGAAACTAAGTCTTAAATATAGTATCCTAATCCTGAGCTTTATCTTCTCGCTACAGCAGGTAATTGCCCAAGAAGTAGAAAGCCCTAAAGTTGGTTTGGTACTTAGTGGCGGTGGTGCAAAGGGTTTTGCACATATTGGAACGCTAAAAGTTATTGATAGTTTAGGGATTAAGGTAGATTATGTTGCAGGTACAAGTATGGGCGCTGTAATTGGGTCTTTGTACGCATCAGGATACTCTGGGAGGCAATTAGATTCGTTATTTAAAACTATAGATTTTGATGTGCTGTTAAACGATAAATTTTCAAGGAATTCTAAATCTTTATCAGAACGAAATAATTCGGAACGTTATGCCATAAGCCTGCCTTTTCGCAAATTTAAACTATCCTTACCTTCAGGATTATCAAGAGGACAAAATGTTTACAACTTGTTATATAAGTTAATGCTTCCAGTTAAAGACGTTTCAAATTTCGAAAATTTACCCATTCCCTTTTTCTGTATGGCCACAAATATTGAAACCGGAGAATCTGTAATTATGGATAAGGGAAATTTGGCCGAAGCGGTATCTGCAAGTAGCGCTCTTCCTACCTTATTTCAGCCAGTAGAAATTAATAATAAGATTTATATCGATGGTGGTGTTACCAATAATTATCCTATTGAAGAGCTAAAAGCAAAAGGAATGAATATCATCATTGGAGTTGACGTCCAAGATGATTTAAAAGATAGAAAATCTTTAGAGTCTGCTCCCGACATCTTATTGCAGATTAATAACTTTAGGACAATTGAGGTAATGCAAGACAAGCAAAAACTTACGGACATTTATATAAAACCAGACATTACAAATTTTACAGTCATTTCCTTTGACCAAGGCAGCGAAATTGTTAAAAACGGTGAAGCTGCAGCAACAAAAGAGCTAGATGCTTTAAAAAAGTTAAAAGCATCACAGAATAATTTTTCTCTAAAACCCAAACTTAAAATTACCGATACGATAACGGTTAGAAAAGTTAAAGTCACTGGTAACGAACGCTACACGCGATCCTATATTATAGGCAAATTGAAACTAAAAGGAGATGATAAGATTAGTTATAGCCAATTAAATAAAGGTGTAAACAACCTCGTGGCTACAAATAATTTTGACACGTTTAGATACAGACTTATAAAAACAGATATTGAAGATACTTATGATTTAGACGCAAAAATAAGAGAGTCTAAAACCAATACGTTTGTAAAATTGGGAGTACATTATGATGGTTTGTATAAAAGCGCAGCCTTAGTAAATTTTACTCAAAAACGATTGTTTTCTAAAAATGACATTGCGTCTTTAGACCTAATTTTTGGTGATAATATTAGGTACGATTTTGATTATTTTATAGATAAAGGATTCTATCTTAGTATTGGTTTAAAATCGAGATACAATCAATATGATACACCTGTTAATGCCAATTTAGTACTGCAACCAGATGACCCACTTTTGGGAAATTTAAATAAGGTAGATGTAGAATTGCAGGACCAAACCAATCAAATATTTTTTCAAACCTTATTAGCTAAAGCGTTTTCTGTAAATGCAGGTTTTGAGCATAAACGACTTAAAATAACTACCGAAAATTTAAATAACAACAATACCGAAGACGATTTTACTTTTGAAAACACAGATTATTACAGCCTTTTTGGAGGACTAAAAATTGACACCTATGATAATCGATATTTCCCGAATAATGGGATTTGGATTAGCGGTAATTTGCATTGGTATTTAGGCGCTGATGGTTTTAATACCAATTTTGCGAGTTTCTCAATTGCCAAAGCAGATATTGGTTATGCATTTAGTCCGTCAGATAAATTTTCAATTAATTTGGAAACCTCAGGCGGATTTCAGCTAGGAGACCGTTCTACCAATTTTCTAAACTTTGCTTTTGGTGGTTATGGCCAAAATTTTATTAATAATTTTGATTCGTTTTACGGTTACGATTATGTGTCTATTGTAGGCAACAGTTTTGTAAAAGCAGATGTAACACTAGATTACGAGTTGTTTAAAAAGCAACATATTATTCTCTCAGGTAATTTTGCAAATATTAGTAATAATATTTTTGATGATGGCGAATGGTTTACTGAGCCAGACTACACAGGTTTTGCTTTGGGGTATTCAATAGAAACCTTTTTAGGGCCAATTGAAGCTAAGTATACTTGGTCGCCAGAAATTAAAGAAAGCTATTGGTTTTTTAATGTAGGGTTTTGGTTTTAACAAAGCGCTACTTTGTGATGTTGAACTGGTTTCAGTATCACACTAATTTATTGAACATCATACCAATTTAAGAACGTTGCTACAACTTATAACTTAGTTTAAACATCACAATCCGTGGCAAAACAAACGTTCTATTATCACTTATTACAAACGCATTAAAGCTGTTATTTTGTCTAAATTTTACATCAAAAATATTAGTGGCGTTAATTTCAAAACCCCAAGGACTATCCTCTTTTTGGTAAAACAATGACGCATTAGCTGTATCAAAGGTGTTGATGATTTTTTGGCTTCTGTTGTTATAATTATCAAATGTGTAATCTGCCTTGAGAATAAAATCTTTCCAAAAATCATATTCAAGTATAACTTCTAATCTATCGTTTTCAAATTCGTTACTAAACCCATTAGCTTTATAATTACTAAAATCTTTAGTGTATTTTAATTCAATATTGGGATGATTCTTAAAAGACGTTTCTACACCAATAGTTGTAGAAATAGATTTTGAGATATTAAGATTGGTATTAGTATTCAAAATCTGAAAAAAATCATTGTAGCTAAAACGGCTACTTAGGCTATACTTTATCTTTTTTATTTTTTTTGAAATACGACCACTCAAACTCCAATTATGTTCTGGTTGGTCAAACATGATAGGTGTGTTAAAGGATTCTATGCCATTAAGCTCGGTAACGTTTTTAATTGTAGTAATGCGCTTGTTAAAGCTAGTGTTTATATTGAAGTTGAGGTTTTTAAACAAGCTAAACTTATAATAACTTAAACTTGCTGTATGATATAGTTGGTTTTCTAATTGGGTATTACCTCGAAAAACAGAATTAAAATTAGATAACACAAAATTATTGGATAATTGGTTAATACTAGGAAAACGCGCATTTAAGCGGTATCTAAAATTTAATTTTTCGCTATTACTAAACTCTACTTTAGTTGTCATTTGTGGTAAAAGCAAGGTTTTATTAAAATTTTGAGCATCCTCAAACTGTTGGGTACGCCACAAATACCCGTGATAAAACAACCCTGGTTTAAAAATAGCTTTACCAATTTGAAATTTATATTCTATACCTAAAAAAGTATTTAAAAAGTTATATCCAAAATCATTACCAAAAGCAGCAGAACTAAAATTATTGCTCGTGCCATCACTTAAGATTTGCTCGTCTTGGTTAAAAAAATCATTAAACGCCATATTAACGCCAACACTTGTGTAGATATGGTTAAAATTATTAAGCACCCAATAATCTTTAATAATAGCATTAAAACTATGAGATTTTGAGCGTTTGGTTTGTAAAATATTAAAAGGCGTACCATCATCTATAAGCGGAATCAACCCTTGTAAGATTTGTTGATTGGTCAACCACTCGGTAATGGGTTTATCATTTTGAAAGATATAAGTTGCTTCCAAAGTTGCGGTATGTGCTTTACTAAGTTTACGACTGTAATTAACATTTTGTTTTAGGTTAAGCGATACAACATCTGTTAATGTGTTTATATTATTATTTTGATTAGGATTTACTGTTGTAATTAAGCCATTACTATTGGTGTTTGTCATTTTTACAAAACTGTTATATGCAAAGTCTTCTTTAAGACTGGGGTCATAATCTATGGTGACTTTGCCAATAGTAAAAAAGTTGTTTACAGAGTTTGAAACACCGCGATTTTCTGTAAATGGCGTATCTAGATTTTGGAAATTATTTAAAGTCTCACTCGCCGTATCTGTTTTGGAGTTAGAACTAATAATATAACCAGATATATCTGTCACATTATTTATAGATTGCCTGATATTAAGTGCACCAAATTGGTTGGTATTTGAAGTAAAATCTTGATTGTTAAGATATCGCGAAAAATCACTATTAAACAAGCTAAAATAACTACCAGCATCTTCTAAAAGTTTACCAAAACCACCTTCAAATTCTA
>NZ_JABDQL010000080.1 GCF_013042245.1 Winogradskyella sp.
AAATGATATAGTAAAACTGTAACATTATGACTTTTATGGATATATTTACTATTCTGTGACATCGAGTCACAAAATAGTAATAATTAACGAGGCAAGCCTCGAGGTATTAAACCTGAAAGCGAATAAAGCGGTTATGGCGAATGAGGGACGCGTAACTTCTGCCTTAAAACGAATGATTGCTTGGGTCAGTAGTAACGCTACTGGTTGCCGTTATTGTCAAGCGCATGCCATAAGAGCTGCAGAACGTTATGGCGCTGACCAAGAGCAATTAGATAACATTTGGGAATATAGAACTCATCCTGCGTTTTCTGAGGCCGAACGCGCAGCCTTGGACTTTTCTTTAGAAGCCTCAATGGTTCCAAATGCTGTAGATGCCGAAATTAAAGAACGTTTACATAATTATTGGGACGAAGGCGAAATTGTAGAAATGCTGGGTGTAATTTCATTATTTGGATACCTTAACCGTTGGAACGATTCTATGGGTACAACCATGGAAGAAGGTGCTATTGAAAGTGGAAACCAATACTTAGGAAAGCATGGTTTTGAGGTTGGGAAACATGATGGAAGTCGTTATTAGACCGCTTCGCTTTTAGAAAATAGACTTTAGACCGTCGCTTTGCGACTGTTAGATTAATTAGACTAAACCTTGCCAAAAATGGTGAGGTTTTTTGTTTAAAAACAGAAGCTTTAAGCGGTATCAATTTCACCGTTTTAAAAATAATTGCATTTCTCTGTTACACATTCTACAACAATAACGTTATTAAAGTAAGATGACCAAGTTAGAATTTAAGAATACTGTTTTTGTTTTATCTGAAAAGCTATTTCCAATGGTTTCAAGAATTTTAGGTGCTTACGAAAAACCCGAAGATGCTATACAGGAAATAATGATTAAGATTTGGCAGAAAAGAGACAAATTAAAAAATCATCCCAACATTAATGGTTTTATTTTTTTAACTGCTCGTAATTATTGTTTAGACCTTCTTAGGAAAAAGAACGTTGAACTTTACAACGATGCAAATCATCTAAAACTGATAAAATCTAAAGACGAAAACACTATAGAATGGTACGAACTCAACAAAATTATACTAGAAATTTTAAAAACGTTGCCCGAACAGCAACGCGACGTCTTCTTAATGAGAGACATCGATGGCTATGAGTTTACAGAAATTGCCTCGGCGTTAAATATCAAACAAACACATGCAAGAGTTTTAATTTCTAGAGCAAGAAAACAAATAGGCGATACACTTCTAAAAACATACGATTATGAAAAAGGAGCATATTAAAGATATTTTTGAAAAATACAAAAACGGAGAAACCTCTTTAAAGGATGAGCAGTTTTTATTTGAAAACGTTTCTGAATTAGATTCTTCATTAGCAAATTGGATAACTTCTAAAAAAGAAAATAAAAAAGAAATTCCTGAAAATTTTAATGAAAAACTATGGAAATCTTTTGAAAAGAAAACTCAACCCAAAAATAGGCTAGTAAAAAGAGTATTGCTTGTCGCTGCCTCGATAACTCTATTCTTTTCGTTGTACATCAAAAATCAGCAAGAAAGTACTCAAACTCTTTGGGAAAAAGAAGCCCTACTGATTGACGCTAAAAGCATGTTTCCAGAAACTGAACAAAACACCAATTTAGAAATAATTTTTGAAGACGAATTGATTACAGTATACACAAAAACGAAATAAAATATAAACCTTAAAAATAAAACAGCATGAAAAAATTAGCATTCGTATTAGCAGTAGCAATATTAAGTAGCTTCAATATTTCTGCACAAAAACAGAGCGAAAAAGAACTTTACGTAAAAGTTAAAGACGACAAAAAACCACTAATTATAGTCAATGGAAAAAAGTTTGACTTTTCAATGGATTTGATTGACCAAAGCAAAATAGAATCGGTTAACGTTTTAAAGGGCGATGAAGCCAAAGCATTATACAATACAAATAATGGTGTGATTTTAATTACAACTAAGGTTAATAACAAAATGGATGTCTCTCTAACGAAAGAGACATCGAAAAACTTCGAAAAACCAACTATAATTATCGATGGTAAAATAGCAGACCAGTCAGTATTACAAACAATTGACGTAAATAAAATTGAAAAAATGGAAGTTATAAAAGGAGAAAAAGCAATAAAAAAATATAACTCTCCTGGAGGTGTAATTATTTTAACTATTAAGAAGCAGTAAACTCTTTTCTTATTAAATCTAAACCTCGCAAGTGTGCGAGGTTTTTTACTTTAGAATAGTATTAATTTTTTTACGTAACTCCTGCACAATCAACTCCTCAAACCAAAGATTCTTAGCACGCCAAAACCGATTAGTAGGCGATGGGTGAAGAATTGGAAAACACTCCGATAGATAGTCTTCAAAACTAGACACCCTTTCTGTTAAAGTCCGTTTCATGTGTTTATATGTATTGTTTTTTTAAGGACACATGCTGTTCGCTATTAATCATTCCTTTGGGTGATAATATGTTTAGCATGCTCGTTTCATATTATCTTTTAAATAGTATTTCTGAGCATAGCCTCCTATTAAAATAGTTAGTTTTACGTTTTTTAAAGCGCTCAAAACGTTATCTTGCTAAAGTGGTGCACATTCTGGTCGTGGTGGTAAATCGCCCGTTGTTGCTTTTCCGGGATAACAAAATCCAATAGGTAAAATGGCAAAATTATCTGGATTGTAAAACTGTGCTTCGTTAACCCCAAGCCATTTGCATAATTTCCTACAACTTGGATCATCCCAAGCTTTAGTTTTCTGGTGAGCTATTTTACCTGGTGCTTGACTTAATAATATAATTTTAGACTGTGATAAAAAACTAACTATTGGGTTTGCTTCTAATGGTAAATGTGACTCACAAATACTGCACTGTCTGATATTGTAAAGTAAAGTTCCCATTACTTCTTCCCACCAACCACAATGACAATTTCTCCTTTAGGTGGCTTATTGGTATAATGTTCCAAAACCTCTTCAGCCGTTCCGCGAATCGTTTCTTCATAGAGTTTAGTCAATTCTCGTGACACTGAAACTTGTCGGTCTTCACCAAAAAATTCACAGAAATGTCCTAAAGTCTTTACTAACTTATGTGGGCTTTCATAAAAAATCATTGTTCGTGTTTCTTCAGCAAGTAATAGCAAACGTGTTTGACGTCCTTTTTTTACAGGTAAAAAGCCTTCAAATACAAATTTATCATTTGGTAAACCACTATTAACTAAAGCTGGTACAAAAGCTGTTGCTCCAGGTAAACATTCAACTTCAATATCATTTTCGACACAAGCTCTGGTCAATAAAAATCCTGGGTCAGAAATCGCTGGTGTTCCTGCATCGCTAATCACTGCGATTGATAATCCTGATTTTAATTTTTCTACCAAATGTGTTAACGTTTTATGCTCATTGTGCATATGATGGCTTTGCATCTGTGTCGTAATTTCAAAATGCTTTAAAAGTTTACCCGAAGTACGCGTGTCTTCAGCTAAAATTAAGTCGACTTCGTTTAATAACTCAACAGCTCTAAACGTCATGTCTTTTAAATTTCCTATTGGAGTTGGTACGAGATAGAGTTTTCCCATTTAATCTCTAATATATTTACCCAAAAAATAAGATGGAAAAATTGCTATTAAAGCAATCAAAGCAAATATTTCTTGTCCATCATTAGCATAATGATGTGCCATATAAGCTAAAACTAAATCAAAAAAGAAACCTGCATAAGCCCATTCCGTCAACCATCGACTTTTTCGCCATAAAATCATAATTACACCGAGGACTTTTAATACTGCAAGCGGAATTACATAATATGTTGGATAGTTAAAGCTTTCGAAAAGACCTTCAACCATTTCTGTATTTATAAAATACATTTGTGCAGAATACAGCATAATACCACAAAGTATAGCTGTCGCTAACCAGTAGATGATTTTTTTAATCAGCATATTTTTAATTAAATTTACCTTCTACGATTTCTAATAATCGTTCTTCGTACTCTTCTTTACCTTCCCAATTGTTGTAATCTGGTTTTACCAATTGCTCAATAAAATCTTGAGCCTCTTGCAAAGATGTCGCTGTATTTATTTGAGATATGACGCGGTCATAATCTTGACTTTTTCCACCAAATAAGTGCTTAATAAAGGCAATCTTATCGTTAAGACCTATTTGTAATCCTCCTGATTTTAATTTATCATTTAATGACTTTACCTTAGTTTCGGTTTCGCGTTTTTTAGCGTCTTCAATAGGTTCAAACTCTGGGATATTTGCAAAATCTTGAGTGATAGTTTCAAACTCAACTACCCTTGCTTGTTGTCCGTTAGAACTTCCTTTGGTAACATCTTCAACTTCATCGTCAGCTTCGTCTCCGTCTTGTGGCATAAACGCCACCATATCCTTGATTTTGTTCATAACAGGCTCCATAATACCATCATCTTCGCGCTCGTCCATGTTTACGTAGACTTTATTTTCTACCTCAATATTATCACTAATCGTATTATTAAAGGCAGCATCTAGCATTCCAAAGAATGAAGAATCGTTTCCAATCTTTGGAAGTTCTTCTTCGAAATTTTCTTGTGCAAATTTTAAAACGGTAAGTTTTTCGTAAAGTATCGCAACCTCTTCGTGCATACGATTTATATCTTCTTTCCCTGTAAGCTTTAGAATCCTATGTGCTATACTAACTAATTCTGATTCTAATTTCTTTTTCATTTGATTGAATTTTATGTTTTTATTTTGACGAGTAGCCAAAAATAACTTTTGATTTTTAATAAATTTGCGTCACCTTTATACAAACGAAAATCGGACACGATTTAGTGCTAAAATTACGAAATGTTTCTCGAAAATACGGTAAATCATAAAGAACAATTTGGTTGGATTGAAGTTATCTGCGGCTCGATGTTTTCTGGTAAAACAGAAGAATTAATCCGTAGATTGAAACGTGCTCAGTTTGCACGCCAGAAAGTTGAAATTTTTAAACCTGCTGTAGATATTCGTTATGACGATGAAAAAGTAATTTCGCATGATGCTAACGAAATTCGCTCAACACCTGTTCCTGCGGCAGCCAATATTCCTATTTTAGCAGATGGTTGCGATGTCGTTGGTATTGACGAAGCACAATTTTTCGATGATGAAATTGTCAGTGTTTGTAATGATTTAGCCAATAATGGTATTCGTGTCATCGTTGCAGGCTTGGATATGGATTTTAAGGGTAATCCGTTTGGACCAATGCCAAATCTTATGGCAACTGCTGAGTACGTAACTAAGGTGCATGCAGTATGTACCAAAACAGGAAACTTAGCACAATACAGTTACCGTAAAGCCGCAAGTGACGCTTTGGTTTTACTTGGCGAGGTTGACGAATACGAACCCTTAAGCAGAGCCGCGTATTACAAATCTATGCTGCGCGAAAAGGTACATCAAATGAAAGTGAAAGATGCCGAAGAGGTAGCTTCAAAAGATAAAAAATCAGATGTCTAAAGTCCAGGAAACTGTTTTAGAAATTGACCTCAATGCGTTAACGCACAACTTTGAATACTTAAAATCTAAACTAAATTCCAAAACCAAATTTTTAGCAGTAGTTAAGGCTTTTGCCTACGGAAGTGATTCTATTGAAATTGCCAAACATCTTCAAAATTTAAACGTTGATTACTTTGCCGTAGCTTACACTCATGAAGGTGTCGTGTTAAGAGATGCTGGTATAACTACGCCTATTTTAGTATTGCATCCTCAGGAAGTCAATTTTACAACCATTATTGAGCATTGTTTAGAACCAAGCTTATATAGCCCACGCATTCTAAACGCATTTATAAAAATTGCGAACGAAAAAAAACAGAAAAATTATCCCGTACACATAAAATTCAATACAGGTTTAAACCGATTAGGCTTCAAGCAAAGTGATATTGATTTTATTATCTCAAAACTAAAAAGCACGACTGCTATTATTGCTAAATCATTGTTTTCGCATTTGGCAGCGAGTGAGGATGAAAATGAAAAAGAATTCACTTTAAAGCAAATTAAAGATTTTAAAAAAATAGCTGATGATTTTGAAACAGAAATTGCCTACAAACCTTGGTTGCACCTTAGCAATACTTCTGGGGTTATCAATTATCCTGAAGCACATTTAGATATGGTGCGTTGTGGTATCGGTTTGTATGGTTTTGGAAATTCAGCAAAAGAAAACCAAAATTTAAAACCAATTGCCGCCCTAAAATCTGTGATTTCACAAATTCATCAAATTGAAAAAGGAGAAACCGTGGGTTATAATCGCGCTTACATTGCTGATAATTTTGAAAAAACAGCAACGATTCCAATAGGACACGCCGATGGTATTTCACGTCAATTTGGAAATGAAAAAGGCTTTATTTTTATCAATGGACAAAAAGCCCCAATCATAGGAAATGTTTGTATGGACATGATTATGGCTAACGTCACCAACATTGACTGTAAAGAAGGAGACGAAGTCGTAATTTTCGATGGGAAACATAAAGCTTCAAATTTAGCAGCGTCTTCAAATACTATTTCTTACGAGATTTTAACTGCAATTTCTAAACGCGTTAAAAGAGTTATTTTTAAATAACACCCTATTCAAATATCCAAAAAATTGTATTGTTATGTTAAAATTTTAACTAAATTGTGCCTAACTAACTGTTAAAAATTTTAAAATTATGCTTAAAGAATTTAAAGAATTTGCCATGAAAGGCAATTTGGTTGACATTGCTATTGGTTTTGTGATGGGTGCTGCTTTCAAAGAAGTAGTTACAGCGTTTACAGGAGGAATTGTTTCTCCATTAATTGGACTAATTTTCGATTCAGACTTTAAAGCACTCAAATACAAATTAAAGGATGGAACTTTAAACGATGCAGGTGAAATGGTAGGTGAAGTATTTTTAGAATATGGTACGTTTTTAACAAACGTTATTGACTTTATTATTGTAGCTTTTGTAATGTTCTTGGTTGTAAAAGGCATAAACAAAATGAAGAAAAAAGAAGAGCCTGCTCCAGAAGCTCCAGCAGGACCAACTCAAGAAGAACTTTTAGCAGACATTAAAGAGCTTCTTAAAAATCAGAAATAAGATTTAGCTAACCGCTACATTACATATTTTAACCAAACCCCGATTTAACAATCGGGGTCTTTTTTGTGCTAATTTTTAATATTAGTTTTCGGGCAATTAAGAATACTTTACTTTTGTTTTCTGTTTAATTTAAATCATTATACATGAAAATAGCTATAGTCGGTGCTACTGGTCTTGTGGGTAGCGTAATGCTTAAGGTTTTAGAGGAACGTAATTTTCCAATGGACAAATTATTATTAGTAGCCTCAGAGCGCTCTGTGGGAAAGGAAATTTACTATAAAAATAAACCCATAACAGTTATTGGTTTGGCAGATGCCGTAAATCAAAAACCTGATATTGCGCTGTTTTCTGCAGGTGGAAGCACATCTTTAGAATGGGCACCCAAATTTGCTGAAGCTGGCACTACGGTAATTGATAATTCATCGGCTTGGCGTATGGATTTAGACAAAAAACTAGTCGTTCCAGAAATTAACGCTAAGCAACTAACAAAAGCGGATAAAATTATTGCCAATCCAAATTGCTCTACCATACAAATGGTTATGGCTTTGGCACCACTTCACGAGAAATACAAAATAAAACGTGTTATCGTATCTACATATCAATCTGTTTCTGGTACTGGTGTAAAAGCCGTAGAACAGTTAGAAAATGAAATCGCTGGTATTAAAGGCGAAATGGCGTATCCCTATCCTATTGCCAAAAATGCCATTCCACATTGTGATGTTTTTGAAGAAACAGGTTATACAAAGGAAGAAATGAAACTGGTGCGAGAAACTCAAAAAATCTTAGACGATAATACTATTGCGGTTACTGCAACGGCAGTTCGTATTCCAACAGCTGGCGGACATAGCGAATCTGTAAATGTTGAGTTTGAGAATGATTTCAGTTTAACTGATATTCGAAAACTTTTAAGTGAAACTGAAGGTGTTGTTGTTCAAGACAATACAGATGTCAATACCTACCCAATGCCAATGTATGCTAACGGAAAGGATGATGTTTTTGTTGGACGTATTCGTCGAGACCTATCACAACCCAACGCTTTAAATATGTGGATTGTTAGTGATAATCTCAGAAAAGGAGCTGCGACTAATACCGTACAAATAGCCGAATATCTGGTAGCTAATAACTTGGTTTAAAATTTTTTAAGACTATAAAAAAATCTTAAAAAAGCATCTTTCGTTTATTGCAAGGTGCTTTTTTGATTAATTTTAGTACAATCAAAACATTATAAACCCATGAAACAAATAGCCTATTTGTTGTTAGCATTAGTCTTTTTTATGTCTTGTAAAAACGAAAGTGAATCAAAAAAGGTGATTAAAGTTCTATACCCTGAAACAGCAAAAATAGACCATACAGACACCTATTTTGGCGAAGACATCAAAGACCCTTATCGTTGGCTCGAAGATGACCGAAGTGCAGAAACTGAAGCTTGGGTAAAAACCCAAAATGCAACAACAGGAAGTTTTTTAGACAGTATTCCTTATCGTGAAGAACTAAAGGAGCGTCTATCTCAGTTATGGAACTATGAAAAAGTGGGTGCGCCTTTCAAAGAAGGCAACTATACTTATTTTAGAAAAAACAATGGCTTGCAAAACCAATTTGTTTATTATCGCTATAAAAATGACACTGACCCAAGTACAGCCGAAGTGTTTTTAGACCCTAATACATTTAAAGAAGATGGTACGATTTCACTTGGAGGAATGAGTTTTTCTAAAAATGGAAAAATATTAGCTTACTCAATTTCTGAAGGCGGAAGCGATTGGCGTAAAATTTTGGTCATGAATACCGAAACTAAAGAAATTGTTGAAGACACCTTAGTTGACATAAAGTTTAGCGGAATGTCTTGGTATAAAAATGATGGCTTTTACTATTCTAGCTACGACAAACCTGAAGGAAGTGAATTGTCTGCAAAAACAGACCAACATAAAGTTTACTATCATAAAATAGGAACGCCTCAATCTGAGGATGAACTCATTTATGGTGGAACTCCTGAGCAAAAACACCGATATATTTACGGTGGCGTCACAGAAGATAACCGTTATTTGGTTATAACGCCGAGTGTGTCTACATCAGGAAACAAACTACTAATTAAGGATTTAACTAAGCCAGATTCCGACTTTATTACGATTTTAGACCACGCCGATACTGACTCAAATATTATTGAAAATGTAGGTTCTAAGCTCTACATTATGACCAACTGGAAAGCGCCTAACCAACGTATTGTTACTGTAGATGCTTCTGACCCAGCTCCTGAAAATTGGGTGGATTTTATCTCTGAAACTGAAAATGTTTTAAGCCCTTCAACTGGTGGTGGTTATTTCTTTGCAACTTATATGGTAGATGCTGTTTCTAAAGTAATGCAGTATGATTATAACGGTAAATTAGTAAGAGAAGTAAAATTACCCGGGGTAGGTTCTGCAGGTGGTTTTAGCGCTAAAAAAGAAGATAAAGAATTATATTATTCGTTTACAAACTACGTAACACCAGGAAGTATTTACAAGTACGATATTAAAAATGGTAATTCAGAATTATATCGTAAACCAGATATCGACTTTAATCCTGACGCCTATGAGAGTAATCAAGTGTTTTATACATCGAAAGATGGGACCAAAGTGCCAATGATAATTACACATAAAAAAGGCTTAGAACTTAACGGAAAAAATCCAACAATTCTTTATGGCTATGGTGGTTTTAATATTAGTCTTAGACCAAGTTTTAGCATTACAAATGTGGTGTGGATGGAGCAAGGTGGAATTTACGCAGTACCAAACCTTCGTGGCGGTGGCGAATACGGAAAAGCATGGCATGACGCTGGTACCAAAATGCAAAAGCAAAATGTTTTTGATGATTTTATTGCTGCTGCAGAATACCTGATAAAAAACAATTATACCTCATCAGATTATCTTGCCATTCGCGGTGGCTCTAATGGAGGCTTATTAGTTGGTGCAACAATGACCCAACGTCCAGATTTAATGAAAGTAGCATTGCCAGCAGTTGGCGTTTTAGATATGCTACGTTATCACACATTTACAGCTGGTGCGGGTTGGGCTTATGATTACGGTACTGCTGAAGACAGTAAAGAGATGTTTTATTATCTCAAAGGCTATTCACCAGTGCATAATGTAAAAGAAGGTGTGGAATATCCTGCGACAATGGTAACTACTGGTGACCACGATGACCGTGTCGTGCCTGCGCACAGTTTTAAGTTTGCAGCAGAATTGCAAGCTAAACAAAGTGGTGATAATCCGACACTAATCCGTATTGAAACTGATGCTGGTCACGGCGCAGGAACTCCTGTAAGTAAAACTATTGAGCAATACGCCGATATTTATGGATTCACATTATTTAATATGGGCTTTGAAAACTTGCCAAATCAAGATTTTAAGGACTGAGTCTAAAACTTAAAATATAATTTAGGCCTCACAAGTTGAAGAAACCTGTAGGGTCTTCTTATTTTTGCACTATGCTTCAGGTTAATAATATTAGTTTCGGCTATAGTAAAACGTCTGTCTTAGAAGATATTTCTTTTCAACTAAAATCAGGTGAAAACTTGGCTATTATAGGTGGAAGTGGTTCAGGAAAGAGCACCTTACTTAAACTTATTTATGGCGAATATGATTTACCTCATGGAGAAATCTTTTGGAAAGACACCCAAATCTTAGGCCCAAAACACAACTTGGTTATTGGCTATGATTTTATGAAGTATGTAACTCAAGAGTTTGACTTGATGCCTTTTATCACAGTTGAAGAAAATATCGGTAAACATTTGTCACGTTTTTATCCTGAAGAAAAACAAAAACGAACCAACGAACTCATAAAAGTTGTAGAACTTAAAGCCTTTGCAAAAACAAAAGTTAAAAATCTCAGCGGCGGTCAAAAACAGCGTGTGGCTTTAGCCAAAGCTTTAGCTAAACAACCTGAAATTTTATTATTAGACGAGCCTTTTAGCCACATTGATAATTTTAAAAAACAATCGCTTCGTAGAAGTTTCTTTAAATATTTAAAAGAAAACAACATTGCTTGTGTTGTTGCGACGCATGATAAAAATGATGTACTTGGATTTGCTGATACGATGCTCGTGCTTCATCAAAAAAAAATAATCACTAAAAACACACCTCAGCAACTTTATAAAAACCCTAAACTACCTTTAGTTGCTTCTTTCTTTGGGGAATTTAATGTTATTAATGGTACGATTTATTATGCGCACCAACTTCAAATTGTTAAAAATTCTGACTTAAAAGGCACTGTGAAAGCTTGTTATTTTAATGGGAATAGTTGGTTGGTTGAAGTTGAGTATAATTCAGTAAAAGTCTTTATTCGACATGAAAAGCATATTAAGAAAGATGAAGTCGTTTTTATTGACCTCATCTAATGCAAACAAATCGGATACTAACACAAAACGAGCTCAACTATAGTAACCTTAAAAATATCTGGAAACAACTATTTTGGCTGTTTAAAGGCTATCAAAAACACAAGCTTAACCCAATTTTTACAGTGGAAAAGGATATTACAAGCGTATTTACGAATCTCACAGTAGTAAATCTGGCACCTATTATGATACCATAAATGGGATAAAAGTAAAAATACCTTGGTACTGGCGCAACTATATAAAAAAACAAAAGTCTATTGTTAATTATCAATATATCGTTAGAGACGGAGCTGTCGCTGTAAATGAATTACCGATTTACGTCATTAATGTAAACAATACTTTAACCCTTGATTACGAGTTAAATCATGGACTAGAAAAAGTAAATTCTATTACATTATTAAATGTGCTTAGCCTATGTACTCTAGCTCTTTTTATTTTAATGGTCAGTTTAGGAAATAGCTTTAGCAACGCTTTAAAATTTCTCAAGCCTTAAAAAGCCTTTCAGAAAGTACAGATTCAACTATTGTAAATAACGCCATTGAAAACGTTTATAAAACACAAATTGAAGAGTACAATCAGCGCTTAAAGCAAACTAAAAAAATTGAAGAAATTCTTGAAGAATTAAAACCAAAATCATATATCCTTAGTGTTACTGAAAACACCTTCAATGCTCCGAAAGAACGCTTATACTCTATATTGAAAAGCGCTTAATTTCATTAAAAGCGCAAGAAAAACGAAAATCGGATATTCTAAGCGGATTTGCTTAGGTATGTGTTTTTGGTGGTTCTGTATTAGTTTCAATCTTTAGTTTATTTCGAATAATTAAAAACTCAAGATTAAAATTACGTTTAGTTAAAGAACAACACAACGCTAATGATTTAGCACGTTTAAACTAAACTTACTTATCAAACGTCTTCAATAACGCAGGTAAGTAAAAGATATCCGTAATCAAAGCAATAGCAACAGTTGTTGCACAAAGCAATCCAAAATCTCTAACCGAAGGTGTTGCGCTACTTGCGATAATCAAAAAGCCGCCAACCAGAGCAATTGTTGTACTGAACAACGCACCACCAGTATAATTAATCGCATTATCCATACGTTGTTTTGGCGTACCTATAATGGTGTTACTTCGTCTGTATTTATAGACTAAATGAATCGTATCGTCCATAGCAATACCCAACATAATTGGTGTAATCATGGCAGTTGTTACATCGAGCGGAATATCCAAAACACTCATTAATATTGCCAAAATTGTTAGTGGTAATAAATTAGGGATTAAGACTAAAATTGTGGTTCGTAAGTTTTTTATGAAAATTAATAAACATAAAAATGCTACAAAAAATGCTGCAAAAAATGATTTGAATTGCGTTTCTAAAATAAAGTTATTCAACTGTGCAAAAACAACAGCAAAACCGTTAATTTTTAGCTTATATTCATTAGTGTCAAAAGAAGATTCGAAGGCTAATTTTACATCGTCTAAAACTTGATTAAGCTGAGATGTTCTGCCTTCCATAAGCGTCAACGTAAATCCAGCTGTGGTTAAGTCTTCAGAAAACAATTTAAAGAAGCTATTGTCCTTTGCGTCAACTTCAGAAAGTGTAGATTTTAATCTGTCTTCAGATACGTTAGATTGAAATAAAACTGGTGTGCGTTTTTCTAAAAACTGCTTAATATTTACAACCGAAACTGGGTTTGAAATTAATGGGTTTGATTCTAACTTTTTCTGAAAATCTTCTAAGCTTTTTAATGCATCTTGTTTTAGAATAACACTTCCGTCAGCTGTAGTGATATTTATCTGCAATCGATTACTTCCACCAAGTTCAGTCTCAACAGTTCTCAGGTCTTGTTTTGCTTTTCCCTCGGCTAAAAGGTCACGTGAATTTGTATCAATCTTAACCTGAAAAATGGAATAAACCCCAATTAATAAAACAATTGTAAATCCAATAATTATTGAGTTTTTATAATCCGAAGTCACACGGTTTAACCAATCTATAAATGCTGTTTGATTCCAACGCTTTAAACTTAATAAGGGTTTTGCTTTTTCGAAGTTTAGGTTCATATAACTGAACCCAATAATCGTAATGACATACACCAAAATAAAACTAAACAATAATCCAATACACGTAAAAACACCCATGTTTTTAAACGCTGGCAATGGTGATAAGTACAGCGCAAAGTAACCAACAAAAGTGGTTAAGGTTGTATAAAAACAAGGCGTTAAACTTTTTCTTATGGCAACCGCTAATAATTCAACTTTAATTAATTCTTTGTTTGCCAATCCTTCTTTATGATAAATATTTATAATATGCACAGCATCACTAACGCTATAAACCATAAGTATTGTTGGTATGAGCATTGATATCATATTCAACGCAAAGCCTAGTGATGTAATTAACCCAAAAAGTAAGCTTATGGGTATCGCAACAGATAATAATGAGATAATTAAATACCGTTTGCTAGGTAGCAAAAACAAGAGCATTATAGTGATAACTAACACCGTTAAGACACCAAAAATTAAACTCTCTTTATATATGCCTTTGCTGTATGCTTCGTTTAAAACTGGAGGTCCTGTTAAGTAGTAGTTCTTGTAGTTAGATTCTATAATAGCACGCATTTCTGCGGCAATATCCTGGCGTTTTTTCTCGACTGTTGGCGTTGGATTAAGCTGAATATAAAAGAACTGATTTTTATAGTCTTCCGTAACTAGCTGAGATGTGATGTTTGGTAATTTTGAAAATAGGGTTTTTAGTCCTTTTTCACTTCGTTTAGGATTGTATAAATCATCAAAATTGATGGTGTTATTGGCATAAATCGGATATTTAGCTTTTGCCAAGCTAAAAGACGTTTGCACATACGGTAAAGCTTCAATTTTTTTATGCAACTCTTTTAGAGCCGATACTTCGGTTTCGCCAATAGCATTTTCGACAGGTAGCATAATAATGAAAATCTCATCCGAACCAAAACTTTCTTGAAAATCTATATACGCTTTATAACTTGGGTCATCTTCCAAAAACCAAATGCTTAATGAGTTGTCAACGCTCAATTTGTTTAGCGTGTTGTAACCTGAAAAACCCATAGCTATTGCCAAAACAACTATAATTGCTATTCTGAATTTGATAATAGACGCTATGACTTTTCTTAATCGTTCCATTTTATGCTATTACAAAAGCACCATAATTTCCATGGTGTGTTAAGCTTACATATAATTTATTGGTATTGAATTCTACTATTGGAATACCGTAATTATCTTTTTTTAGAGTGAGTTTATCTTTTTCAATTCCAAAATTCTCTAAAATTGAATTCGTTAATTTTTCTTTTAAAAATAGGCTCGAAGATTTTATGTTTCTAGATTTCAGTTGAATGACTTCAGATTTTAATTTTGAAGGCTTTAATGATGCTTCAGACATTATGAAGTCTGACGTAATTTTGGTTTCAACATAACACTTAAAATTTTTAAAATTTACAACACTACCCTTTTCTTTAATTTCACATTCAAATCTTTTTGGGTTATAAAAACGACTTGGATTAATCTGAGTGTATAGCTTATAAGCCGCTTCTTTCATGCTCCATAATCTCCAAACCATTATAAATGGATTGTCAGACCTATGAATAATTTGTTGTTCTTTCGACGTAAATAATTTATCTAAAAAACGTGGGCGTTGCCAGTTAGACTCTTTTTTAGCCTTCGCGATATCCACAATATCGTTACCAACCATTATGCACTTAGCTTAGTGTTTACGATTTCCATAGCAGATTTTACATCTAGCATTTTCTCCATGTCTTCATTTTCTAATCGTATATCAAATTCATCTTCGATATCGAGAATAATATCTACCAAGTTTGCTGAATTTATCTTTAAATCTGAAACAAAATCAGTGTCTTCAGAAAGGTTTTTGAAGGCTTCTTCATCTTGAATATATGGCGCTACAATAGTTTTTAATTTAGCAATTAAATCGTCGTTAGTCATAGTTTATTTTTCTTAGGCAAAGTTACGCTATATATCGCTTAAATAAAACACAAGCGTTAACATCTCCAAAGCCAAAACTTGCCTTAGCAATAACATCAAAATTCAACTCTTTTTTTTGTGTCGGAATCTGTTCTCTATTGACCAATGCTTCTATTTCAGGATGCAAATCCTCGCAATTAATGTTAGGCGCAACAAACTGTTCTTTAAGTTGTATAACGCTCGCCAAACATTCTATGGCACCAGCTGCTGCCAAACAATGCCCAACCATTGATTTTGTGGAATTCATATATGGGAAATCTTCGCCTTCTCGCTTTAATGCTTTAGTCCAATTTTCAACTTCTAAAGCGTCTTTTGATGTTGCCGTCAAATGCCCATTTATAACATCTATTTCATCTGCATGTAAATCAGAATTTTCAATTGCTTTTGTAATACATCGCTGGACAGCTTCAGCATTTGGCGCCGTTAAAGTGCCACCTTGACGTTGACCTCCTGAATTGACTTCACCGCCTAAAACCTCAGCGTAGATTTTTACACCACGTTCTATAGCACTTTCTAGAGATTCTAAAACTAAAGCGCCTGCACCACTTCCAGGTACAAACCCTGAAGCGGTTGCGCTCATAGGTCTTGAGCTAGATTCAGGATTATTATTGTGTTTATAGGTCATGACACGCATGGCGTCAAAGCCACCCCAAACATATGGTCCGTGGTCACTACAACTGCCTACTAACATGCGTTTGGCTTTTCCATTTTGGATGCGCTCAAAACCCATAAGTAACGCTTCTGTTCCTGTTGTACAAGCCGAAGAATTTGTAGTCACTTGGTTGCCTAAACCCAACATACCGCTTAAATACGCACTTACACCACTTGCCATAGTTTGTAAAACCACTGTGCTTCCTAAGCGTCTTACGTTGCCTTCATCGAGTTTATAAATGGCTTCACGAAATTTCTCAACGCCAGACGTTCCTGTACCAAAAATAAGACCGGTGTCATAATCTAAATCGCTTTCAGAATCCATGTTAAAACCTGCATCTTTCCATGCATCAATCCCAGAAATACATCCATATAAAATACCTGAGCTGTTAAAACCTCTAAGTTGTAAATCGGTGAAATATTCTGATTTAATGGCGTCTGTAATATTAGGTACGCCTCCTATTTGACAAGAGAAGTTTAAGTCTGCTAACTCTTGATGGAATGTAATTCCAGATTTGCCTGATTTTAGAGCCTTTGTAAACTCAGAAATACCAACTCCATTTGGAGCAACAATACCTAATCCTGTTATGACAACTCTATTTTTCATGCTTAAAATTATACAAAAGACAATTAATAGTTAGATTGTCAGTCTGAGCTTGTCGAAGACTCATTATTTTTAATTCTATTTCCATATTCTTTATAGTTTTTAGAAAATTCAATTAAATCTTCACAATTTTCATCAATTAATGCTTTCTTTTTTCGTTTTGACCAACCTTTTATTTGTTTTTCTACTTTTATAACTTCAGATGGGTTTGTACTTTGTAACTGCCAAACCAATCTTACTGGCAATCGTTTTGAGGTATAGCTAAATTTATTACTTCCTGATTTATGTTGGTTCATTCGTCTTTCTAAATCATTAGTCACACCTGTATAATAAGTGTTATCTGAATAAAGTAAAATATAGACGTAAAAAAATTCATGTTAGTTAATGCGCTTCGACAAGCTCAGCGTGACATATCATTTTTATTTGTGATTCTATAAAATTTTAAAAATCATACCTTCATCATTCCTGAAATTATTCCTCTTGCGACCAGCTCTCCTTTTGTGTTTAACATCTTCACTTTGCACTTTAGTTTATTAAACCGAAACACTTCTTTTTCTGATATAACAGTGACTTTTTCGCCTGGTAAAACTGGCAAATAAAAATCTACTTGATTTGAGGTTAACGCTATCTGAGGGTTATCGCTCTCTAACTCATCTTTCAATAAATATATCCCTAAACACACCAAACCGATTTGCGCCATACATTCGGTAAGTATTACACCAGGCGTCATTGGATTATTTTTAAAATGACCTTCATAAAACGATTCGTCTTTTTTGAATGTATAATGCCCTGTTATACTTTCATCTGAAATCGCATCGATGCCATCTACAAATAGAAATGGTTTTTCGTAAGGTAAAAGTGATATGATTTGTTCTGAATTCAATTATTTTCTGATTCCTTTTAGTCTTAAAACTTTGTCAAAGAGTTCATCATCTGTCTCCAAAAAGAAAAGTGCACAACTCAAAAAATCTTGTTTAGATTTCTCAAGATATCTCAACGCTTCTTTTTCGTTAGATGGAAATGGATTAAAATCCTTTCCTTTTCTTTTAATAATTTTATATAGTCTATTTACTGAGATATGGTAATCATCAAAAGAGTTGGTTTCATTACAAAGACTATTTCCGATTGTAAATTCATAATAATTTCCGTCTCTAATACTTTTTTCGCTTAGCATCAATATGCGTTTATCATGTTTCTCAAAAACCAATTTTGAATAAGACTCAGTAAATTCTTTAATAGCGAGTTCAAATTCATACTTCTTAAATAACGGTTCAAAAATTTCGATAACTAATTCAACAAATCTCTTCATTGAAATGTTTTTCTTAGTTTTAAAATTAAATATTCCCATAATACTGTTAACATAAATGTTCTCCTCCATCCACAGGAATGACAGTTCCTGTAATCCAAGCGGCTTCATCTTTACTTAATAGATAGACAGCATTTGCCACATCTTCTGGTAAGGTTAGGCGTTTATTTGGGTTTCTAATCAAGCTATGCTCTATAATTTTTTCGCTACCAGGAATCATTCGTAACGAGCTTGTATCTGTCACACCTGCTTGTATACAATTGGCTTTCATTCCAAATGGTGCAAACTCTAGAGCGATGTTTCTTGTAATAGCTTCGAGTGTGACTTTTGCCGCTGAAACTGCGGCGTAATTTTGCCATGCTTTACTGTTGCCTTCACTTGTGAAACTTATAATTCTCGCATCTTCTGCGAAAAGTTCAGCTTCAAAAAGTGTTTTTGCCCAATCGTATAAGCTAATGCCCATAGCGTTAATAGTTAATGCAAAATCATCATTTCTTAAAACTGGTGTGTCTTCAGAGACCATCGGTTTTAAATTTCCTTTTGCGACGCTGTGCACTAGTGTTCTTATTTTATGTTCTGTTCCAAATTCTGTTTTTAATAAATCTATAACCGCTTCTCGTTTTTCAGGTTTAAAAGCATCTGTGTTAAATGACTTAAAAGCAACACCTTCTTGTTTTATCGTTTCAAATTCAGCATGTATTTCGTCTTCTTGCATACGAGAATTACGATGCACGATACAAATATTCATTCCATGTTTTGCTAATTTTTTTGCAGTAGCTAAACCTAATCCACTGCTGCCGCCGAGGATTAATGCCCAATACTTTTTATCTTGAAATTCTTTATTCATTTATCTTTTAATTTATGAGATACTGAAACAAGTTCAGCATGACAAAATAAATTTTGTCACCATTCTAATAAAATACGTTGTGCAGAAAAGCCTGGCCCAAAACTAAGCATAACACCTTTATCACCTTTTGGTAAATCTCTATCCATAAAACGTTCCAAAACATATAAAACTGTAGCACTACTCATGTTTCCGTATAATCGTAAAACCTCTTTAGTGTCATCTATATTTTTACCTAACTCACCAAACAAGTCTTCAACCGTTTGTACAATTTTTTTCCCGCCAGGATGAAATACCAAATGGTCAATATCTTCGATGGTTAAATCGTTCTTTTCTAAAAAAGGATGAATAATCTTCGGGAAATGGTCTGCAATGGTTTGCGGTACGCTTTGGTCTAAGACCATTTGTAAACCTGTATTTCTTAGCTTAAAACCCATCATGTGATTAGCGTCATAAAAATGATACATGGCTTCATCTTTTATCTCTGGACCAACTTCATCTTCATATGAAGATAAAATAACACTCGCGCAGCCATCGCCAAAAATTGCGGCACTAACGATATTTACCATCGAGTAATCTTCTAGCTGAAATGTAGCCGTTGGTGACTCTACGGCAATAACAGCTGCTCGTTTATTGGGGTTTGCTTTGAGAAAATTCTTTGCATATATAATACCCGAAACACCAGCAGCACAACCCATTTCGGTTACAGGTAAGCGTACAATGTCTTGTTTCATCTTTAGGCTATTAATCAAATACGCATCTAAAGACGGAATCATAATACCTGTACAACTTACTGTAATAATATAATCAATATCTGTTGGTTTTAAACTTGCTTTATCCAATGCTTTTACCAAGCTCTTTTCTGCTAGTTTAATACTTTCACGCGTGTAGATATCATTCTTTTCTTCAAATGAGCTATTAAGAAAAACTTCTTCAGCATCCATTATAGAATACCGTTTATCTACCGCTGCGTTTTCAAAAATCTTTAAAACTTTACGCTTAAAACGATCTTCTTGCCCTTCGAGCCAAAGCTCTACAAAAGGCAAAATATCCTTGGTTTCTCTTGTATATTGTGGCAATTGCTTTGCAACTGATGTAATTTTTACAGTCATTTATTTTTTAATTAACCATTGGTAGCGGAATGCCCATTTCCAGTGGATTTCTGATTTTAGGTTAAGGTTTTTTGATAGATTTTCTAAGTCTTCTCTTTTAAATGCTCTAAGAATAGAAGTTAACCCGTCATCAATAATCATCTGATTAGAAATGACCAAGCTTAGTAATTTAAAAAGTCCATACGCTATTTCACTTCTGTGTAAGTCGTTAATGACTAATCCTAATTTTGCTTTGGATGCTAATTGTTTCAATAGTACTTCTAATTCATTTGTTTTAAAATGGTGCAAAAACAATGTTGCTAATGCAATATCATAATCCATCTTCTGAAAATCTTCAGAGAAAATATCCTTGTTCTCAAACACCAATTCAGGATAATTGGTTGATAACTCTGTGGCATAATCTATGGCATCTTGATTGGCGTCAATGCCGATGAGCTTAAATTTATAACCTTGTTTTCGTCCAAAATCTGCAATTAAGCGAAGTATGTCACCGTGACCGCAACCTAAGTCAATAATTGTGTATGTTTTGTCTTTAGGTTTTCCTTTTAAAAGTCGTTTTATACCACTTAAAGTCACTCGATTTCCGCCAAGCCATTTATTGATGTTTCCTAACTTATCTAAGGTATCGCGAAGCAACTCGCCTTTCATGGAAAAATCATCCATGATTTCGGTTTTATTACTTCGATATATGGTGTCTATAAACATTTTTGCTTTTCGATACTATTTTATTCGTACCTCATAAAATCACTCGAAGTGACGTTTTTGTTTTTAAATGCCCATTATGGGCTCATGGGCTTGCCATGTGTCATTTTAATAATTTTCGGAACTAAAAATGGAAAAACTCTAAGCACTGTCAAGAGCTTTGGCGCCAACCAATCTTGTCGAAACAAATAGGCAATAATATGGCCAGCTTTTAACCTTAAACTAAATGTGTTTCGCCATTGCTTCTTATAACGTTCTTCTAGAATTTGACGCGTTTCAATTTTTCCTTCAAGGTAATCAATTATAAGCTGCGATGCTAATTGCGAACTTCGTATAGCCATACCCATTCCGTTTCCGCATAGTGGATGAATCATGCCTGCAGTGTCACCGCACATAATCATATGGTTTTCGATTGGGTCTTTGGTCTCAAATGAAATCTGACTTATTGTTAGTGGCTTATCAAACTCAGCTTTAGTGTTTTGGAAAATGATTTTTAATTCTGAATTGTTAAACATGACGTCGCGTTGAAACGTTTCGATGTCTTTATGTTTTTTAAAAGCTTCATAATTGGTAATGTAACAAAGATTGATATGGTCATTCTCCACTTTTGAAACACCGCAATAACCACCTTTAAAGTTGTGAAGCGCTACTTTTTCTTCAGGAAAATCTCCTGAAACATGAATTTTAACGCCCAAATAAGGCGACTTTTTTTGAATGAATTCTCGGTTAAAAGTGACATCCAAACTGGAACGCTTACCAAAAGCCCCGATTGTAATTTTGGATTGAAAATTTCCGTTTGATTTTGTTTCAACTTGGAAAATATCATCCTTAAAAACAACATCTAAAACAGTATCTTGAAGTACTTCAACGCAATTTTTTAAAGCTAATCGATACAATTGAAAATCTAGTTCGTAGCGACTCATTCCAAAACCACCTAATGGGAGTTTTGCTAAAATTTTCTTGTTGTTATGTGTGGTTAATTCGAATTCTGAAATCCGTTTTGCGCCAAACTCAAAAGGGTTAAACCCTAAAAATGCGAGATATGGTAATACCTCATTAGACACGTATTCACCACAGACTTTATGTTTTGGGTAACTGTTTTTTTCAATTAACAAAACACTGAAATTCTGCTTTGACAAATGAATGGCACTTGTTAGTCCAGCTAAACCTCCACCAATAATAATGACATCAAAGTTAGTCTTACTCATCTGATTTTTTCAACATGTACTACGGCTATCTTCACGGTTTTGCCCATCACAAAACTACCTCCACCTATTTTAAAATCTTTTCGATTAATTTCAAAGTTAGATTTTATTTTTCTCTGAGTTTCTGTGATTTCAACTTTTAACGGAATCGTAAATTGCTTTGCCTTTCCTTTAATTCTTAAGTTGACTTTAGCTGAATATTCGTTATTTGGGTCTTTAAACAATTCTGCAACATCTAAGGTAATTAATGGATATTTTGATGTATGAAAATAGTCTTCTTGTAACAGATGCTCGTCGCGGCTATCAATACCTGTTTCGATAGAACTTACTTTTATCTCACTACTAAAATCCTCAAGATTATTAGAGTCGTCAAATTTTGTAGTGACTGTAAATGTTTTAAAAAATCCATCGACGTTGATTCCTAAATTACGAATTTCGAAATTTATGCTTGACTTCTGAGCAAAGCCCAAGGCAAACACTATTGTAAAAAGCGAAGAAACTAATAGTTGTTTCATACGAATAAATTATGTTTAAAGTTCATGTTTTCAACATTTTAGATTAAACTGCTAAGAATCCCTTTTAGGTAAAATTTTCATACACATGCTTTAATGCAATACTCTTTTGTACTTAACAG
>NZ_JABDQL010000081.1 GCF_013042245.1 Winogradskyella sp.
CTGTTAAGTACAAAAGAGTATTGCATTAAAGCATGTGTATGAAAATTTTACCTAAAAGGGATTCTTAGCAGTTTAATCTAAAATGTTGAAAACATGAACTTTAAACATAATTTATTCGTATGAAAAAGACAGCATTAATAACAGGCGCAACAAGTGGTATAGGTCGCGCTACAGCTCACGAATTTGCAAAACAAGGCATTAAACTTGTCTTATGTGGAAGACGCCAACAACGGTTAGATAGTGTACAAAAAGCATTATCTAGAGAAACTGATGTGCATACCCTAAATTTTGATGTTCGCGATAAAAATGCCACCTTCAATGCTATTGGAAGTTTACCTGATGCTTTTAAAAATATAGATATTTTAATAAATAATGCAGGAAATGCGCATGGTCTCGACCCTATTGAAACAGGAAGTACAGACGATTGGGATGCCATGATAGATATCAATGTAAAAGGGTTACTGTATGTAAGTAAAGTGATTATTCCAAGTATGACGGAGCGAAAGTCAGGGCATATTATAAATATCGGTTCTTCTGCAGGAAAAGAACTATACCCAAAAGGAAACGTTTATTGTGCTAGCAAACACGCAGTTTTAGCTATTACTGAAGGTATGCGTATTGACCTTAACCCATACGGAATTAAAGTAAGCGCCATAAATCCAGGACTCGTAGAGACTGAATTTTCTCAAGTACGTTTTAAGGGTGATAGTGCTGCCAATAATGTATACAAAGGTTACAAACCATTACAACCTGAAGATATCGCAGAAGTTATTCATTTTGCCATTAGTCGACCAGCACATGTAAATATTGCTGATGTTTTGATGTTCTGTACAGCTCAGGGAAGCTCGACTATTGTGAAGAAAGAAAACTAAAAGTCCTTTTGTGGATGTTAGGCTATGATTAACAAACGTCTTCTTATTAAAAACTTGCTCGCACATAATGACGAGAACAGTTTTTATGATAAGAAGCGAAAGTTAAATCTCAGTTATAAAGAAGGAAAGGCAAAATTTTTAAAACACATCTGTGCACTTTCTAATAGTAATCCTAAAAATAATTCTTACATCGTTATTGGTGTTGATGATACCGATAACCAAATCATTGGCGTAGATTTTTTTGATGACAGTAAAATCCAAAATCTAATTAATGCCTATCTTACAAATCCACCAATAGTTCAATATGAGAATATTCCATTTCCGCATCTACCAGATAATAAAGTAGTTGGTTTGGTAACTATTAGATCTAATGAAGGCTTAACATCCTTACGCAAAAACATTTGGAAATATTATGGTGGTGCCGTCTTTTTCAGAGATGGCAGTATGAGCATGCCTAAGGTATTTGATATTAAAATTAAAGATCTTAATTCAGAGATTGTTACAGCCATAGAAAATCATGCACTAAATAATATTGAACTCACTCTAGATGGTGTTTTCGATTTTATGAATAAGCGCTCCGACTTCAACCCAAAATACAGAGTTTTTAAAGAATATTTTGTTTTGTGTTGGGCAGGGCAAAAAAAAGAAGTTAAGGACGAAGTATTCTATTCTAGAGTAGATATTGAACTAATCAACGAGCAAAAACGACTTTTTTATTCTACTTTAGATGAAGTTTCAATTTCATTTTCTGACAATAAATTTATTATAGTAGAATATGTAAAGCTTGGTCTTCAAAATAGTTTTAAATATTACAAACTTGAAGAAACTGTAATTAACTTTGGTGATAATGCACAATATTCTATAGATACAAAATTATTATTTGAGCCACCACAATTCGATAAAAAAACATTACATCACATTTATAATTCTAATAATGCATTAATCGAAAAATTGAAAAAAGGATTATCCCTAAATCCCAATGAAATGGATGATTTAAAGAATCTATCGGCGACTTATCTTATTTGTTATCTTAACCATTTTGAAGGCGCACTTCAGAAACTAGACGAAGCCAGATTACTTCTAAAAGATTATAACAAATATATCTATGAGGCCTATAAACTTACTATGCGTATTTTAAGAAAAATAAAATATAACTAGCTAAAATACAGTGTTGTTTTGAGTTTTTTTGCATAAATTATAGAATAAAATTTTTAACCCTTAAAAAAAATAAGATGGCAGTATTAAAAGTTATTGAAGTATTATCTAACTCTGATAAAAGTTGGGAAGATGCAACTAAAAAAGCGGTAAAATATGCGTCAAAAAGTGTTAAGAATATACGCTCTGTATATGTACAAGACCAAAGTGCAATTGTTAAAAATGACGAAGTTACAGAGTTCAGAGTTAACGTAAAGTTAACTTTTGAGGTAAACTAATCTTACCACATGAAATCAAAAAAAACTATGACCCAAAAAGCGTACAGGTTTTTTTAATATGCTTTGTATATATCTCTATCTGACTCAAAAATCTTGGATAGTTATAGAAAAAATATAGGTGTAGTTTAAGTCTAAAAAGTGGTGTTTTTACTTATGATTTTTACAAGCAAAAACAAGTCTTCTAATTTTATTGCGATTAGTCTATAATTATCTGTTCTGTATATCCTTAAAGTGTAATAATCAGAATGTATCTGTTATTTCGAGCGTGGTCACAGAGCGTAGTCGAAGTGTAGTCGAGAAATCTAAGTTTTTGATTTGCAAGACATTTCGACTTTAGTTTATACTGAGTACTTCGACTGTGCTCAGCATAAACTAAAGTCGAAGTACTCAATGTGACAGAATGTGTTTGAAATCTAAATTATTACTGATTACGGACATACAATTTATCTGTTTTCCAATTATATATTACTAGTTTTATTCTTCTATTAAAAGCAACAAATATATATACAACCTTACTTCTCCCAGCAAATTCCTAGCATTGAAGTGAGGGTTTTTTTTTATAAAAAAATTAGTTTTTCTTGAGTTGTACTTATGATTCCATCACAAGAAGTGCCTAACCAATTCTCTAAAATAGTGGCATAAACTTGTCTAAAATCTATAGTGAATTTTAAATCACCATTATTGTCTAAATCGCTTAAAGATGATAAATCATTATAAACACCAGCCATTTTTAATTGCTTACCAACCACAAATACATTATTTGCTGAGCCATGATCTGTACCATTAGCCGCATTCTGTTTTACACGTCTTCCAAATTCAGAAAACGTTAAAATTAGTGTATCGCCAAAAGTACCGTTTCGTTTTAAATCTTTTACAAAAGCAGACATTGCTTCAGCATAAATTGACAGTAGTCTTTTTTGTGTATTTTGCTGGTTAACGTGCGTATCAAAGCCATCTAAAGCACTATAAAATACTTTTGTATCTAATCCAGAATTTATAAACTGAGCTGTGTTTTTTAGTTGTTTTGCAAATTTATTCTGTGGGTATTCTTCTTGAGATAATTTAACTTTAGTTTTCTCATAAATATAATTTGCAGATGACTTGGCATCTATCATGTTTTTATACAAATAACCTAAGTTATGTTCAGACAAATGTTGGTCATTATAATGGTTTAATACGTTTTGAAAATAAGGGTCACGAGCTGTTCTGTAAAGTATTTTGTAATCGTTTGTGGCAATACCACTAGTATGTTCTCCTTTTAAGGCAAGACTTAAATTTTCGTCAAGCTCAATGGCATTATATGGTTGTTTGCTATGTTTGTCTAAAAAACGACCAATCCAACCGCTTTGTAAGTACTCGCTACTTGAGCTACCAGATTGCCAAATATCCGTAGACCTAAAGTGCGAACGCACGGGGTTTGGATAACCTACGTTATTTAAAATTGAAAGCTCTCCATTATCGTAAAGACTTTGCAATGGCTTTAAGCTTGGATGCATTGCCAAATCGTCATTTAATTTTATAACATCACTTTTAATACTTAATGTTGGTCGGGCATTATAGTATAAGTCGTTGGTATAAGGTATTATAGTATTTAAACCATCATTACCGCCAGATAGCTGGATAATAACTAACCGTTTATAACCTATAGATTTTACATCAATATCCTCGAATGCTCTCACAAAATTTGGAACAAAAAATAAGCTACTTGCTAGCGCTGAATTCTTCAAAAAATGTCTTCTATCCATAACTAACACATTTGATATTCTGGTAACGACATTAACTGAATACAATAGTTTTGTTTCGAGCTTTTGTCAAAAGATTTTAGATAAGTCAGAGTGCCACTATTCATTTTTCCATTTAATAAAACTGAAATTAAATCATGATGAGATACATTTTTGTAAGCCCTTTGAAATGTTTCCCAATCTGGAGTCGTACGCAGTGGTAACTTTATTTTATTTTTATTAAAAAACTGGCGGCGCATATTGTCTACTCCATCGTCTAAAGCTATTAACCCACCATTTAATAAAAGTGATGGTAACTTTAATCTTACCACAATGGTATTAACGTCTATCCAGTTTTTATGACCTTTCCAACCTGCTACATTTGGTGGATCAAGCAAGGTTTGTCCTAAGGCTTTTTGTAATCGATATAAAGCTCTTTTATTAGCATAATTTACAGGTACAGTTCTTGATAAACCGACCAAAAATTCTATTGGAGACTTTATTTTTTGAACCTATATTTTTAGTATCGTAAAACCACGATTGTGTAAATACAAAACGCATGAGTTTTTCGATATCATAATCTTTATAGAAAACATCTGTCATTTTATCTACATACGATATCTCTATAGTTTCATTTACAAAATAGCTATAGACTTTTTTACAAATAAATCGAGCACAGGCTTTTTTTTCTAAAATAGCGTCTATAATATCATCGCCATCTAAATTTCCTGTTTTACCGAAAAATGTTTTTTGACCATTATCGTGCTGAAATTTTCTAAGAGTAAATAATCCTCGGGGCAAGCCCACGAGGCATTAAAATAATTTCAATTGATTATTCTTTTTCAAACTTTTATAATCCTTTTCAACACCTTGTTCCTTAACATAATTTGCTATCAATTTTTCAG
>NZ_JABDQL010000083.1 GCF_013042245.1 Winogradskyella sp.
AGAACAATATAGCTAAATATCCATCAGAAGGAGAAGGGAATTTGTTCCCTTCTTTTTTCTGAAAAATTGCTATAAAAAAACTCCCTAAAAGTTGCGTTTATTGGTTGAATTCAAGTATTAAAAAAATCAAAAAGATTTAAAAATCAAATTATTTACCTTTACTTCATATTAAACAATAGGATTGATGAGGATAACAACGATTTCAATTATTTTTCTACTGGCGCTGTTTTTGAGTTGTGGTAATAATAATACTAAGAATGTAGGCATAGAACCCCAAGAGGCTAACCAACAAAAGAAAACTATTTCTGCAAAAGCTATAGAAAACTTCAAGTATAATGATTATATTTTGAGTAGTGATGCAGAAAAGGAAGTGAGAGATTGGTCAAAATTTCAAGAACTTTCAACCCAGATTTCATTTTTGAAAAGAGCAGATATCACATTTTTTACCTCTGAAAAAGATACTTTAAAAGTCTTTTTGGATAGCTTAAAGGTGAATATTCCAGAAAATATAAATACCAATTCTGTTATTGCTAGGGTATCAACTTTAGAAACGAAACTACTAAAACTTAATGATGATTTAACTCTTGAAAACTACAATGCAGAAAACAAACTAAAGAGTATAAAAGAGCTTCTCATCGCTAACTCTAATCTCATCTATGTCATAAATAAAAAATTAGAATTTGATCTAAACGATGTTGGCAGGCCAGAAGATGAAGAATAAAAAAACGCTCATTTAAATAAACGAGCGTTTTTAATATTTAGGGAGTGTCAACTTTAATTTTTTGGCGCTGCTTTCTTTGCTTCTAAAGCTTCACGTGTACGCTTAGCCATATTAAAGTTTGGATCTATGGCCAAAGCGTCATTAATAAATTTTAATGCTGGGTCTACGTTAGTTTGGTTTTCCTGAAAAACAGCTAGAGCTTTTATATAGTTAAAAGCTGCTTTAAGCGAAGTTTCATATGGGCGTTGCGTTTCGTAAAAAGCACGTTTCATGTCATCTGTAGCATTAGCTAAACCATATTCGATTTTAGATTTTGCTCCAGCAACATCAGAATTTTGAAGCATTAAATCTGCTACCTCATAAGCTAAAGCTGGATTAGGTTTTCTACTAAATAAAACGTTATATTGCTCCAAAGCTCTCTTAGTTTCATTTAAATTTTTAAGAGAAATCGCTTTTACTTCTACATTTAAATCAGAATCCGTAGCATTTTTATCTATACCAATAACATTTAATGCTTGGACATATTTGCCTTCTGATACGTATAAGTAAGCTAATGTATCTCTACGAGACTGTTGTGGTACTAAAACCTCTAAATGCGTCATAGCGTTAATAACACCCTGAATGTCCCCTTGGACTTTCATCTGTTTGTAAAATGCTTGGTAATGTGCAGTTAAATCTGCCTTACTTTGGGCAAAAGACACTACTGAAAAAAGTAGGGTCATTGCAATTGTAATCTTCTTCATTGTTTTAAAATTTAAAGCACCAAATCTATGAAATTTAATAGTAATAGGTCTTAAAAAGTTATTAATTTCCTACAGGTCATTTTTATATCCATATGCCAATAGTTGTACCAACCTTGATGTCTCTATTATTTTTCCTTTGGAAGGTTTTGTTTCATCAAACTCTGGTAATTCTAAATTATGTTCATTACAGTATTGTTTATAGTACTCTTTTTTTATAGGATGATTAGGAAAACTGGCGTTAAAGTCCTCGTTCCATAAATCACATTCTATTATTTTAGTAATAATTGCAATGCAATCATTTTTATGTATAAGATTGATAGGTGCATCAGGATTAGAAATATTGGTCTTGCCTGAGAGTATTTTTCCAGGATGCCTGTCTTTATCAAATAATCCTGAAAACCTTAAAACTGTGGTACTAAAATTCTGATTATCTTTCAATATATTTTCAATTTCTATTAATTGACTTCCACTATTAGAAGTGGCATTTGGTTTTGATACATCAGTAATCTTTGAAAAAGAAAAGGTGTCTTCAAAAACTGAAGTAGAACTAATATAAAGGACGTTTTTAATCGAACTTTTTTCAACAAAGGATATTAAATTCTTAATCTCTTGTACATGGCTTTTATTTGGATTTTTTCTCAATCCAGGTGGAATATTAATGATAAGGGTTTCACTTCCTTCTAAAAATCCTGAAATAGTTTCTGAAATACGATACTCTTCTAAGGTAACTAGAAAAGCGTTAATTCCATGATTTTCTAATTTTTCTAATTTAGAAGTAGTTGTAGTTGAACTCCTTACCTTATAGTTTTTAGAAACTAACATTTGGGCTAATGGAAAACCAAGCCAACCACAGCCAATAATACTTATTTGTCTTTTTTTCAATTTGGATACTCCAGTCTTCATTTACGCAAAGATAGGGTAGTAAACAAACTTACTTGCGTAACAAGTTAATTTTAAGTAACTTTAATTTCAATTCAAAAATTCTAGGTCATGGGTATTAAAAGTTTTCAAGGTTCGCGGAAGCAACAAAATGCAACGCAAGAGAGGCTGCTTAAAGTCAAAGATTTTATGACTACAAATTTAATTACCTTTAAGCCTCATGAAAAAATACATTCAGTTGTAGAAGCCATAATTAAAAATAAGATTTCTGGTGGTCCGGTAGTCAATGAAAAAAATGAGTTAGTGGGAATAATCTCTGAAGGTGATTGTTTAAAACAATTAAGTGAAAGCAGATACTACAATATGCCATTAGAAGAAGATTTGGTAGAAAAACGAATGATTAAAGATGTAGAAACGATTGATGGGAATATGGATATTTTTGATGCAGCCAATAAGTTTTTAAACTCTAAAAGACGGCGTTTCCCTATAGTGGAAAATGGAAGACTTGTTGGGCAAATAAGCCAAAAGGATATTCTAAAAGCAGCTCTACAGCTTAAATCTGAAAACTGGAATAGTAGTACAAAAGGTTAAGCGTCACGTTTTACCAATGCATAATAATCACGATCCAAAGGCAAATACCCTTGGTCGTAGACAAAATAATATATAGTGCCAGCCTTTGTGGTATATATACTTGTGAAATAGTTGAAGTCAAATCCTTTTTCTACAAGTTTAGCCCTAGAAGTTTTTGTTTTTTTATCAGGATTTAAGTCTTCTAATATTCTGTAGTTTTTACGTAATCTATTATTAATATTTCTGATAAGATTTTTAGAATCTTTGTTAATGCGATTATTATAAGCATTACGACAACCATCGCTACAGAATTTTTTATCAATTCTTCCTATGATCTTATCACCACATTCAGGACATTGTTTTTGCATAGTTTTCTCTATTAAGTTCATACCATTTTGCATCGGTGCCATCAATTGTAAAATCGTTTATAAATATTAATCCAATTTTTTGAAGGACACGATTAGATGCACCATTTCCAGTTTCGGCAATGCCACAAAGCAACTCCTTTTCCATAGTATTAAAAAAATAGTCTATGGCAGCAAGTGATGATTCAGTTGCATATCCTTTGCCCCAGTATCTAGGAATAAAACGATAGCCTACATCATAAAAGTTAGTCTTATTATTGAAGGTTAAGTCATTATTTAATCGTAATCCAGACCAGCCGATAAAGTTTCCAGAAGATTTTTCTACAGTTGCCCATCTAGCAATACCTCTTTCTTTATGCTGCTGAACATTAAAAGCGATATCTTTTTTAGATTGTTCAATGCGGGTATTTGGTTTATTTCCCAAGTATTTATGAACTAAAGGATTAGAATCTAACTCAAACATGCCTTTTAAATCTCTTGGTTTTAAGTGCCTAAGAATAAGGTTTGGGGTTTCAATTTTAAAAAAATTCATGCCTAAATATAAACAAATTTATTCATTTACAAACGACTACAAATATTTACAAACGAATTTAAATATGTAACTACCGGTTAAAATTTGCAACCTACTATAGATTTGCACTGTCGAAACATAAGAACTCGATAGTATTAACTGTTTAACACTAAAAATTTAGAACACATGAACACATTAAGAAACAAAGTACAGTTGATTGGTAATTTAGGTAATGACCCAGAAGTTATTAATCTTGAATCAGGGAAAACGCTCGCAAAGTTTTCTATTGCAACAAACGAGAGCTACAAAAATGCTCATGGCGAAAAAGTAACTGACACGCAATGGCACAACATTGTCGCTTGGGGAAAGACCGCCCAAATTGTAGAAAAATATGTTGGTAAAGGCAAAGAAGTAGCGATTGAAGGTAAATTAACTACCAGAAGTTGGGAAGATAAGGATGGTATTAAACGCTATACAACCGAGGTAGTTTGTAGCGAACTATTGATGCTAGGGAAATAGACGCAACCATTAACCAAAATAAAAAGGGAAACTGAGAAGTTTCCCTTTTTACTTTTTTCGAAAAAGAAATTATTGCTTAATAATCTTTTTGGTAATACTTAAGTCTGAAGTCTTACTTTTTATAGTTAAAAAGTAAAGTGCGCTTTTTAAATTCTCTAAGTTTTTTACAACAATTTTACCATTTGTAGCTTCAGAGCTTCTAGAAACAATTCTACCGTTGATATCTACAATAGTTACATCAAATTGTTGGTTAGCCACTTCTAGTGGTAAACTTATGGTTATGGATTCTGTAAAAGGGTTTGGACTTATTTTTATATTTTCAAGGACAAAATTATTTGTACTTAATGAGCCTTGGCAAAGAGACCATCCCATATCTTCCATAAAGCCTAAGGTTATATTACCTGGATCATGTACCGCTTCTGCAGCATTAAGAAAAGGAGTCATTAATGCGTTTGGCGTATTATTAAATTCAGCTTCATCCCAATGACTATAACTTGAGCCAGGGCGAAATGTAGCTGGAGCGTATGTTCTTGGTTCGTTTCCTCCATTAGCGAGAACTGCTAGAGGACTATTGCAGGATAGCGTACTATTTGAACCGCCTCTAAATGCGTTAAACATAACTACTGACGGATCAGCAAATTCACTCTCGTCAATGACTAACTCTTTGGTAATGGGGAAACCAGGAGCTTGAGCTTCAATGTAGGTATCCCATACACTCACATGATTTGAACTCTCAGATACACTAAAACCACTTGCATCTCGTCTAATATTACCAGTTCCGCTATTAGCTGGGAACTCGATACCAAAACCAGCAACACCAAGTCCATGCCCTAATTCGTGTAAAACAACCGAGACAAAATCAAGTTGATTTTGAGGAGTATTTCCATCTGTGCCAAAATACCAATTAGACTTTAATGAGTTAAAACGACAAGTAATATCTATTGACTCGCCTGTTGGTCCGTCACTGTCTTGTCCAGTTAATTTTTCAAATAGAGCGCCTGGGTAGAGTACAGATGCATTAGGATTTGTAAGTCCTGGAACCTCCATATAAAATGCAGGGCTTGCGCTTCCTAAATTAGTATCATTATCTTCAGGGTCAGATGGAGGATTGAAAGCAGCATTCACGCGTATTGGTACATCAGAATCTAAAAGACTTTCCCAAATATCTATTGCAAATTGAAATGCATCTCTTTCTGGACTTCCTAATGGAAATCCAGAATAATTGACAATAAAAGTAGAACAACTATTTCTTGATGAATCATCGTTCATTCTTTGTTTTACAAATTCTTGGCGCGGCACATAAAACTTGTTGTTGATTTCTGAAGGAGGCATATCACAAATTGGAGTGTCTACTATGATTGCTGTATTGACATTACTGTTCTGAGAAATAGAGTTCCAGCACGTGGCAATCCCTAATAAGGTGGTTAATATTTTTACGTAATTTGAAGACATAACATTGATTTTTCATTTTTCAAAGCAAAAATAACGAAACACTGACGTTTCTGCTTCGCATTTAACAAAAAAGGAGATTTTCATTAAGAAATCCTCCTTTTTAGTACGTAATAATTTATGTTTTACTTTACAACTAAAGTATATTGAGGTGTCTCATTTAAAGGACAAAAGTAAATCAAAAAATGCTTAAAAAAAGAAACATTGTACAGAGTATGTCTAGGAAAGGTAATTGTTGAGATAATGCCGTTATAGAAAACTTTTTAGGCACATTAAAATCAGAGCTGTTCTATCTTAAAAAATAGAAATCTATTAACGAATTGAAAACAGATATTAATTAATATATTCGCTATTACAATAATGATAGAATATCATTAACGTTAAAAGGAATGAGCCCGATACAGTATCTGTATCGGGCTCATTTTCTAAAATGAACTATCCCGAGGCAGAGCCTCGAGGAATTCTTTTTGATTAAAACTTGGCGCATGGTAGCAACTCATAACCCGATAACCAAAAAACTCATATTTCATTCTGATAGAGGCAGTCAATACGCCTGTGAAGCTTTTAGAAATATATTAAAAAGTTATATAAAGGTTTAGTATTACAGTCTATGAGCAGAAAGGGTAATTGTTGGGACCAATGCCGTTGCTGAATCGTTTTTTAAAAGTCTTAAGGTAGAATGGATTTACAAACACAATTACCAACTAAGATCACAAGCTGAATTATCTATATTTCAATGGATAGAAACTTGGTATAACAAAAACAGAAGACATTCCTAATTTAAACTATAAAACTATTAACGAATTTGAATTAAACATCTATAATAAAAAGTTAGCGGCATAATCTCTTATCTAATTGTCCAGTTTCTTCTTGCAAGTTCAGGTGTAAAGATTAGTTTGTTTTGGGCTCTTGAATTGATTAAGATGCTTTTGTTATTAATACTAAAAACGGCATCTGTAGAAAACTCTTTAAATTGATATTGCATGCAAGCTTAGTCTTGTACTTTAATTGAAAATTACAAATTATATGTTTATAAGTATTTAAACTAAAAAAGCAGCTCAGTTAAGCCACTTTTTTTAGCAAATCAAAGCAAGGACACTTTTTACATCTTTTGTGTTCAGCCTTTTTATATTTTTTACAGCACTTAGATTTTACTTTTCCTAGTGCATCGGTCCCGATAGTTTTTAGAACTTTGATACGTTCTTTTTTTAACTTTTTGCTTTTCTTTTTCTTGCTCATTATTAATAGCGATTAATAACAATACAAAAATAGTTATTTATATTTAATCTAAATAAATTTCAACATTTATACTCCTGTGTCAGGAGCAGCAGAGCTTACGACTGTCAGTTGTTGTATATCTCTATCAAATAGGTAAAGACCACCTTTGTCATCACCAATCATATTTATTTTATCTAATATGGTTCTTGCGGTCGCTTCTTCTTCAATTTGTTCGGCAACGTACCACTGTAAAAAGTTGTGTGTAGCATAGTCTTTTTCTTGAAGCGAAATATGTACCAACTCATTAATGCTTTCTGATACAAATATTTCGTGCTCTAATAGTTTTTCAAACATTTGCTTAAATGAATCAAAAGACACATTAGGAGCATTAAGTTCACTCACTTGAGCATGGCCACCACGTTCGTTTACAAACTTCACCAATTTAAGCATATGCTCACGTTCTTCATCAGATTGGTCGTACATAAAATTTGAAATACCTTCTAAGCCTTTAATTTCCGCCCAAACGGCCATAGCTAAATATACTTGTGAGGACTCAGCCTCGATTCTTATCTGTTTATTTAATGCAGATTCTATAGTTTTTGATAACATAGTTTGTGTTTTTATCAAAGATAGGGAGATATAAATTGAAATAAAATAATTGTTATACTAGCTTAATGGTTTTGGGTAAAATTCATATTAAATCTAAATTTACTTTAGTACTTTTAAGTTTAAATCTTTACCAATGGCTGTAAAACCAAAGTTAAAACGATTCGATACTGAAGTAATTCAAAAATACCAGATATATAATGGTATTTTTATGAATCTTCCTTTCGACACCATATCCAAAACTGTAGCACTTCTACCATTATTTTATGAAACTTGCAAAAAAGGTTTCGAAGCAGGACATAATCCTACAGAAATTGTAGATACTTTTTTTAAGAAATATCAAGCCCGACGTTCACCTGAAAGTCAAATAAATTTATTATTTCGATTTATTCAGTATATAGAACGTCAAGTTGTTTTGTTCGATTCTGTTGAGGATGCATCTTTTGCTACTGTAAATAACATGAATGGTATAGGTTCTTTGAGAAGTCTAAAAGAAAATGCACAAGCAGAGAATAAGAAGGAACGACTTCAAGAATACTTAGAAAATTTTAAAGTTCGAATCGTATTAACGGCTCATCCAACACAGTTTTACCCTGGTGCAGTACTTGGAATAATTACAGATTTAGCAGAAGCGGTTAAAAACAATAATCTTCAAGAAATTAATAGCTTATTAGCCCAATTAGGTAAAACACCATTTTTCAAAGACAAAAAACCGACACCTTATGATGAGGCTAAAAACTTGGTTTGGTATCTAAAAAATGTATTCTATCATTCCTTTGGTAGTATTTACGATTATACGCAGGAAAATATCTTTGATGATTGTGAAATAGACAACTCTATTATTAATATTGGTTTTTGGCCGGGTGGTGACCGTGATGGTAATCCTTTTGTAACTCCTGAGATTACGAGAAATGTAGCCAAAAAATTAAAAGAGTCAATAATTAAAAAATATATTAGAGATGTTAAATATCTGAGAAGACGTCTCACTTTTAAAGGTATTAGAGAACGTATTATAGATTTAAATCACCACTTGGTTGATAGCCTTTTGAATAAAGCAGATTCTCCTACGGTCACTCAATTTGCTAATGAATTGCGAGTTATTAGAACACAATTAATTGAGCAACATCAATCTTTATATGTAGACAAAGTTACGAGTCTAATAAATAAAACGAAACTCTTTGGTTACCATTTTGCGAGCTTGGATATAAGACAGGACAGTCGTGTACACGATAGTATGTTTAAAGCTTTAGTCGAGGAATTAAGAACTAATGGTAGCGACTTATTTCCAAAAGACTTTTTTGATTTAAGCTTAGAGCAGCAACTTCAGTATTTATCTGAAGTTAAAGGACCAATGGGCAATATTGAATTTAAAGATGAGGTGGCCATAAATATTGTTGAAACCATTAGGGCAATGAAAGCCATACAGGATGAGAATGGTGAAATAGCCTGTAACCGATATATCATTAGTAATACCCAAACGACACTTCATGTGTTACAGTTATTTGCAATGCTTAGAGTTATAGCATTTGAAGATAAACTCACTGCTGATGTTGTACCATTATTTGAAACGGTTCCCGATTTAGAAAATGCACCAAAAGTTATGGAGGATTTATATACTAATCCAAACTACAGGGCACATCTTGAAACAAGAGGCAACAGACAAACTATTATGTTAGGCTTTAGTGACGGTACTAAAGATGGAGGTTATCTTATGGCAAATTGGGCGATTTTTAAAGCTAAAGAAGCACTAACAGCATTGTCTAGAAAATACAATATTGATGTGATATTTTTTGATGGTCGTGGCGGACCACCTGCGCGTGGTGGCGGAAAAACACATCAATTTTATTCGTCTTTAGGACCAACAGTTGAGGATAAAGAAATTCAATTAACGATACAAGGGCAGACTATAAGTTCTAATTTTGGAACCTTGGCTTCATCGCAATATAACATGGAGCAGTTGATTAGTTCTGGGATTTCAAACCGTTTGAATGATAAGAATAAAGAAATGTCCGAAGAAAACAGGTTGGTTATGAATCATTTGGCAGACTTGAGTTATGATTCTTATGTCGATTTTAAAAAGCATCCTAAATTCTTGAGCTACCTTCAAAATATGAGTACGCTAAAGTATTATGCTAAGACAAATATAGGAAGTCGTCCATCTAAACGTGGAAAATCTACAGAGTTGGTCTTTTCAGATTTAAGGGCAATTCCGTTTGTAGGTAGTTGGACGCAATTAAAACAAAATGTTCCGGGCTTTTTTGGAGTTGGTAAAGCATTAAAAGTATATGAAGATAAAGGCGATTTTGAAAAAGTTCAGAAACTATATAATGAATCCAAGTTCTTTAACGCTTTAATAAGTAACAGTATGATGTCACTAACCAAATCATTCTTCGACCTAACAAAGTATATGTCTGAAGACCCAGAATATGGTGCATTTTGGAACCTTATTTTTGAAGAGTACAAAACGTCTAAACGATTAATATTGAAACTGGCGGGTTTTGAAACGTTGATGGAAAATGAACCTGTGGGCAAAGCATCAATTGAAGTGAGAGAATCCATCGTACTGCCATTATTGACCATACAACAATATGCACTGAAGAAAATACAAGAGCTTGAAAAAGCTGAGGTTAAAGATGAAGTTCAATTAGAAGTATTTTCAAAGATGGTAACACGTGCTATGTTTGGCAATATTAATGCGAGTCGTAATTCAGCTTAAAAGAAAATCTCTTGTGCCAATCTAAAGGTATTGGCATGTGCATCTACTATAGTTTTAATGTCTGGGGAATAGCCACCTCCCATAGAGCACATCACAGGAATGTTTTGGTTCTTGCAAGTCTGTAGTACAATACGATCACGTTCTTTACAGCCTTTAACAGACATGCCTAGTTTACCCAATTTGTCAGTAGCTATAACATCAACACCACATAAATAATAGATAAAATCGGGTTTTTGTTCATCAATAAGTTTTGCTAAAGTTTCTTTTAAAATATTGAGATAAGTAGCATCAACAGTATTGTTATCTAAAGCAATATCTAAATCACTTTTTTCTTTTTTGAAGGGGTAATTACTAGCGCCATGCATAGAAAAGGTAAATACAGAATTGTCATCCTGAAAAATTTCTGCTGTACCATTACCTTGGTGTACGTCTAAATCTACAATCAGAATTTTCTTAGCTAGACCCTTACTTAGAAGGTATCTTGCGCCAATTGCTTGGTCATTGAGCATACAAAAAGCTTCGCCACGATTGGTGTAGGCGTGATGTGTACCTCCTGCTATGTTCATAGCAATACCATTTTTTAATGCAAATTTACTTGCTTTAATAGTACCATCTGTAATAATTCGCTCCCTTTGAATAAGAACTTCACTCAGTGGAAAACCTATTTTTCTTGCTGCACGTTGATTTAAAGTAATGTTTAGTAAATCGTAGAAATATTCTGGGTCATGGACGGCCAAGGCATACTTATCATTTGGGATTTCCGGTTCAAAAAAATTAGAAGTTTTACAAGTTTCTTCGTACAGTAATTGCTCGGGTAACAACTCATATTTTTCCATAGGGAAACGATGTCCTTGAGGAAGCGGATGTTTATAAATGGGATGAAATGCTATTTTGAGCATTAAGGATTATCTGTTTCTACTGTTATAATTTGTGAAACAAACTCGTCATTGTTGGTGATACCTTCGATAAAAAGTGTTACAGGTTCTTTACTAGGGCTAAAATATACATAATCAAAAGAGCCATCACTATTTACATTAATATTCGGAGCCCAAGAGACAACACCATATTCTTTAAAAAATGTAGAATCGTAGTATTGGTATTGAGGCGTATAGAATTTTTTTTCTGTACTAAATGTTATTGGAAATTTTATGATTTGTGTATTTATTGAAAAATTTCGTTCAGGGTTGTCTTTTAAGATTAAACCTGGTTTAGTTTTAATCTTAATAACCCCAAATCCTCCTTGCATACCCATTTGAAAAGCATTTCTGTCTATTTCGATATAATCAATAATATCCATTCGGTAATTATATAGCACATCTAAGTTTCTCAACTGTACATTGTCTAAAAAAACTATTGGCGAGGTTGGGCCATCTTGTAATGTATTTCTCCTTTGATTAAAAATAGATAATCGACCTTGGTTTTGAACAACATTAAAACCTTGAGTTGCAATCCAAGTTGCAAAATCAGGATAATCTCGTCTCATATATTTATCAAAAACAACAACCCTTCCAGCACTAGCGTTTTTAAGTTTTTCATATTTTGTTAGTTCTTTCTTTTTTCCAGTTATGATAACTTCATCTAGTCGTTCAACATCATCCCCTAAAGAGAAATTGGTAAACTCAAGAGTATTAAAGTTTATATCTATGTCAGCAATATCAAATTTATTCATGTAATTCACATCTAGATTTGGAATTTTTGCTGGGTTGAAAGTTAAATATAAACTCGGCTTTAAAGGTTTACCTCTTTTCCCAATACCATTTATTCTGAGCTTATCATTCTCCACAGGAAACAAAGCCTGAACATCAAACTGAGTATCTTTTTTATCTAGATTTACTAAGAAAGACTTAGAGTTTTTTAATGGGCTTATTAAATACTCATCTGTTTTTTTATCATTAGCTTTCGCAGTAAAACTTATGCCCTGCTCAAAAGGGTAGACTAGTTTTTTTTCTTTTCCGAAAATAGTATTCCAGTCATAGCTGCTCCATCCTTGAGTAATGAGTAAGAGGTCTAAATTATATTTGGTTTTAGCAGTAATATTCGTAAAATAAAACCGTGGGTCTTGTACAAAACCTTTAACGTAAGGTTGTAGTAAGGTATAGGAAAGTATGTTGTGCCTGTGATTATAAGATTTAGTTATTTCAGGAAGTATGGATACACTTAGATTATTAAATTTTTTTGAGTCAATCCCCGCTAGATTCATCGTTACTTTTACAGAATCATTTTCTGCTTTATTGGTTTTTACTTCGGTGATTTGATTAGTTTTAATTCCATCAAATGAAAATAAGAGACGTTCTAACAACGGGTTGTCATTAGCATCAAATAAGGTGAGTATGTTTATGCCTTTGTATAATAATTTGTTGTCAAAAAGATTATATTTTTGATTTGTTTGCTCATCAATTTTAAATTCCCATGTATTAATTTCTCTTCCGTTATGTAGGGCGAGTTTATAATCTTTATTGGGTGAGGTATTTTTATTGTTTGATATGGTTACAAGGGTTTTGTCTTTCATAGTTTTTACAGACATAATTACACCTTGTTGCTTTATGTTTATTATTGAACTAGTATGATACTTATCGCCATGTTTTACGACAACCTTATAGCTATTTCCGTTTTTGGGATTTAAAATTGTTTTAGCTATTCCAAATTTGTTGAGTTTAAAGGTGTTTAAAGTGTCTGTATCATTTTCTATAATAGCCGCATTTAAAAGTGGAACACCTTTACCGAATTGATTTTTTACAATAATACCATAGGTATTGAAACTATCATAGATAGCATGCCCACCTTCTGGCAAGGCAGCAATATCAAGTTTAGTTGTTTCGTTTTTAATCGAGTTTTCTTGTTTTGTAATCTCTGGGTCTATGACTTTAAAAGGACTAATAAAGTAGTTTTGTTCGTCAAAATTGCGCATCCAATTGGTATAGGCTTTTAAAACATAAGTGCCAGTAGTAAATAGACTGTCTACTTTAAATGTAGTGTTAGAAACTCCCTTGACCAACATAAGCAAATCTTCCTTGATACGTTTACCATTTTTATCTTCTATAACACAATACAGATTCGTGGAGTTTGTGCTTAATTGCGAAGAGGTTTTATCAAAAACATAAACAGATAGGCCAATCATTTCACCTTTGATGTATGTTGATTTATTGAGGTGAACATAGGATACCTCTCTTGGACTATCAAAGTTTTTTTTATAAGATTCTAGCAGGTTATTACTATTAGTTTTTTGTGCATTTAGATGAGTTGTAATACTATTTAAAACAATAACAAAAATTAGAGCAACAGTAAGATTAGAGTATTTTTTTATCATAACTAATTAAGATTTATTTTTTTGTTTCGGAGATAAACTCGTTATTATTGGTGATGCCTTCGATAAAATTTTTAAGTCTTTACGGTCAGTGTCAAAAAGTCTAATCTTAAACTCTCCATTAAGATTAGTTGTAAGGTTAGAAGACAAGCCTATAGTTTCATATTTATTAAAAAAGTCAGTATTGAAGTATTTGTATTTAGGGATGTAATATGATTTTTTTGATTGGAATTTTAAAGGTAAGTCATTAATAAATATTAAAGGGGAATCAAGACTCCCTGTTAATCTGTTTTTTCTTGCATTGTAAATTGTTAGTAGCGGTAAACGCTCGCCGTTCTCTGCAGCAGGTTGTCCTAAGTTTTCATTAACGATAAATCCTTTAGAGGCTATAAAAGTGGAGAAATTAGTAAATGCATTTCGCATCATATCATCAAAAACAATTAATGAGCCTCGGGTCAACTTCTTTAAAGACTCATACCTTGTTTTTTCTAGTTTAACGGAGAGTTGAACTTCTTCTAGTTTTTGAATTTCATTTAAGTTTGTATTATCCTCAGTGATATCCGTTAAGACAGCTCTTCTACCAGATGTGTTATTGGCATTTAAATTATTATTAAACTCGGGTATAGAAGCTGGTTTAAATGTGAAGTACAATTGCGACTTTTGAGTCTTATGATTTTTAGAATTTATTTCTGTGATGTTTAATTGGTCATTCTCGGTAGGTAAAAGTGAAGCACCTTGAAAAGAAGAGTTCTCTTTAGTAACATCAAAAAAAACAGACTTAGAATTCTTTAGAGGTTGAATTAAAAATCGGGTATCTTTCCTGTTGTTTATAGAGGCTTTGTAACTAATTCCCTGTTCAAAACTATAGGCAGTTTCGGGAGTATTACTAAAAATGTTACCCCAATTATAACTACTCCATCCTTGGGAAATCATTAGATTATCTAATTCATAAAGTTTTTTTGTAGTAATTTCTTTTAAATAAGGTTTTAAAAATGTAGATGATAGAATATTATGTTTAGGTGTATATGATTTTGTTTCGGTTGGTAAAATTGAAACGCTTATAGTTGTAAATTTTTCAGCTTGTAGGTTAGGTATTGTAATACTGATATCTAACGAATCTTTTACAGTTTTTTTTACGCTGGCTATACTTGAAGATTGCTCTATTCCTATATTGTTAAAGAAGAGCCTTTCTTGCAAGGGAGAATTTTTAGAATTGAATAGTGTAAAAATATTTATACTAGGATATAAGTCATCTTTTTCAAAGACTTTATTAAGAGTTTTATTGTCTTTACTAAAGTTAAACTCCCAAGCTTCTATCTCAGCGCCATTATGTAGTGCCAAAATATAATTTTCGTCTAAGATGTTTTGTAATGTATTATCGTTAGTGAGGATAGAAAGAACAACTTTGTCATTAACATCTTTAAGCGAAATAGAGATTCCATTTTTCTTAGCCTTTACAATGGGTTGTTTATAATCTTTATAACCAAAATTAAAAGCAATAGAATATTCCTGATTAGCGGTAGGCATAAACGGTGTTCTTCCTACGTCTAATTCGTTAAGTATAAATGTTCCAATATTGGTATTATTAACATCAACAATAGCACCTTGAATATTGGGAATTCCTTTGCCAAATTGGTCTTTTATTACAATTCCAAAAGTATTTGGTACATCTTTTAACAAGTGACCACCTTCAGGTAGTGCTTGTATGTCGAGTTTAGTAATTTCATTAATAGGAGCTTTTTCTTGTTTCTCTACATCAGGGTCTATTATTCTAATCTTTTGAGAGAAAAAGATTTTTTCTTTAAAGTTTAGTATCCAGTTAGTGTAGGCTCTGAATGCATAATTGCCAGAAGTGAATAGACTATGAGTTTCAAAGACATTACTGGTGACTCCTTTTTTTACTATAAAGAGGCCACTCCGTACAGTTTTATTGTTTTTATCAGTTATTGTGCAATAAAGGTTAGTAGTAGAAAAACTAAGCTCTTTTGAGGCTTTATCAAACACATACGCTTTAAAACCAATCATTTCGCCTTTAACGTATGTGGTCTTATTTAGATGAATATAAATATTTTTTCTTGGCGCCTCAGTATAATCCTCAAAATTTTCGATGATTGGAGAGTCGTCGACTTGGGAAATTAGGGCTGCGGGTGATAACCATATGGCTATAAAAAATATGAAAGATATTTGTTTAAGACACTTGAAATATAAGTTATTGGAATTCATAGACGGTTAGTTTTGATAAATTTATCAAAAACTGTACCATTTTACTTACATTTTAACTTAAAGTTAGGTTAGATAATTTAAAAAAACTTCAGAATTCAATCAAAACAAACCCCTTATCTTTTTGATTAAAAAAGCATAATAAGGCTTGTTTTTTACTTGAATTCAACCAATAAATGCAACTTTTAGGGAGTTGTTTTTATAGCAATTTTTCAGAAAAAAGAAGGGAACAAATTCCCTTCTCCTTCTGATGGATATTTAGCTATATTGTTCTCCGTCAAAAAATTGCAATATGAGTCAAATAACCCTTGAGCAAAGATATGAAATATCCTCTCTATACAAGTTAGGTAAAACACAAGATTACATAGCTAACTCTATTGGCGTACATAAGTCTACGATAAGCAGAGAGCTGAAGCGCAATGCAGATAAGCGTAGCGGTGATTATCGAGCAAAGCTAGCTGAGCGTAAATGTAGAGAACGTCAT
>NZ_JABDQL010000124.1 GCF_013042245.1 Winogradskyella sp.
ACCACTATCCCAAAAGCGATATCCCCAATAGGGCTGTTTTACTAAGATTATTTCTAAATTCAACGGTTCCGTTCAACAGGAGTTTTCATTGTTCGTCCTGCGGACGCAACGAAAACTTAGTTGTTATCTGTAATTATTTCTGCAGGAAAATATGGAGGTGTATTTGTAGAATTCAAATCATAAGTTCCAAAATCTAATACTGGTTCTATAAACTCAATAAAAGTTATAAGCGGTATTGTTACTGAAGCAATTAATGCGAATAATAGGTAAAAGCGTTTAAATCTATGGTAAGATTGTCGTTCTAAAAACACCTTATAAAACAGCATTAAAATTGCCAGAATGGCTGTCGATTTTAAAATATAAACTCCCATAACTACTTTTTCTTAATTTCGCTATCAATTAATTTTTTTAAAGTTTCTAATTCAGATTTTGTTAAATCTGTCTTAGTAGTAAAGAACGATGCAAATTGCGATGCACTATTATTAAAAAAGTTTTTGATTAAACCATTAACATGTTTAGAGAAGTAATCTTCTTTTTTAACTAATGGATAGTATTCTCTAGATTTTCCAAAGGTGTTATAAGCCACAAAACCTTTGTCTATCATGCGCTTTAAAAGTGTAGCAACTGTTGTAGTCGCAGGTTTAGGTTCTGGATATACATCTAGTACATCTTTCATAAAAGCTTTTTCTAGCTTCCATAAATGTTGCATGAGTTGTTCTTCGGTTTTTGAGAGTTGCATGTTCTACGTTTTTAGAATTAACTCTACAAATGTAGAATATAAATTTGAATTCTACAAGTGTAGAGTTTAAAAAATATTTTTGTAGTATGCCATTACTTTTGGAAAGCCCGCGTTAAGGATAGTAATGAAAAACCCGCAGCGAGGTACGAGTGAGTATTTGTAATGGATAGCCTGACGCTATTGGTTTTCTATAAAAAACCAATAGCGTAACGCCCAAAAAAATTATGTTTTTAACTCAGTAAAATACTTATAAAAGTAAGGAATAGTTTCGATGCCCTTTAAGTAATTCCAAATACCGAAATGTTCGTTTGGAGAGTGTATAGCATCACTATCTAAGCCAAAGCCCATTAAAATGGTTTTGCTTTTCAGTTCTTCTTCAAAAAGTGCTACAATTGGTATACTCCCGCCACTACGTTGCGGTATTGGTGTTTTTCCAAACGTTTTTTCATAGGCTTTTGAAGCAGCTTTATACCCAATACTATCAATGGGTGTTACATAACCTTGCCCACCATGGTGTGGTGTTACTTTTACAGTAACCCCTTTTGGGGTAATAGTCTCAAAATGTGATTTAAATAATTCAGTAATCTCCTCCCAATCTTGATTAGGAACGAGTCGCATGGATATTTTAGCATACGCTTTACTTGCTATTACGGTCTTAGCACCTTCACCTGTGTAACCACCCCAAATTCCGTTTACATCTAGAGTAGGTCTAATAGAGTTGCGTTCATTTGTGCTATAGCCTTCTTCACCATAAACGGCGTCTATATCGAGTGCTTTTTTATAATCTTCTAGTGAGAATGGTGCTTTTGCCATTTCAGCTCGCTCAATGTCTGATAGATTTTCAACTTTATCGTAAAAACCAGGAATGGTGATATGATTATTTTCATCATGGAGTGAAGCAATCATTTTAGTTAATACATTAATAGGATTAGCAACAGCGCCGCCATATAACCCTGAATGTAGGTCACGATTTGGACCAGTCACTTCAACTTCGACATAGCTCAAACCTCTTAAACCTGTTGTAATTGAAGGTACATCTTTTGCAATCATTCCTGTATCTGAAATTAGAATGACATCATTTTTTAGTTTTTCACGATTTGCTTTTACATAATGAGAAAGGTTAACGCTTCCAACTTCTTCTTCACCTTCAATCATAAACTTTACGTTACATGGTAGTTTGCCTTGTGTGGTCATAAACTCCATTGCTTTGACATGCATGTACATTTGACCTTTGTCGTCACAGGCACCACGTGCAAAAATGGCACCTTCTGGATGTAATTCTGTATTTTTTATAACAGGCTCAAAAGGTGGTGAATCCCATAAATCTAATGGGTCTGGTGGCTGCACATCATAATGGCCATAAACTAATACTGTTGGTAAATTAGGGTCAATAATTTTTTCGCCATATACGATAGGGTAACCATCTGTTTGACAAATTTCAACATGTTCACAACCAGCCTTGACTAAGCTATTTTTAATAATATCTGCTGTTTTTAAAACATCGTCTTTGTATGCAGTATCTGCACTTATTGATGGTATTTTAAGAAGTTCGATGAGTTCGTTTAAAAATCGGTCTTTGTGGTTGGTTATATAAGATTGAATATTAGACATAATATGGATTTTGAATAGTAACAAAAATAAGAAAAGTGGAATGATTTTTATTGTTTTAAATGCGTTTGATTATTCAAAACATTGTTTATATTTGCAACCCAATTTAAATAAATTGGTTAATTGCGGGAGTGGTGGAATTGGTAGACACGCTAGACTTAGGATCTAGTGCCGCGAGGTGTGAGAGTTCGAGTCTCTTCTCCCGCACAAAACAAGTTATAAAGCCTTTTGGAAACAAAAGGCTTTTTTATTCGCTTTCAGGTTTAATACCTCGAG
>NZ_JABDQL010000132.1 GCF_013042245.1 Winogradskyella sp.
GCTTATTTTGATGAGTTTTGTTTTAGAATTAATCGTTCTCAATTTAAGACGAGTATCTTTCATAAAACAATTACAAGAATGGTAGAAAGTAAACCAATATATCAAAATCAATTAAAACAGAAACTAAGCGTGTAACTCAATTAATTTAATCTATAGTATTGAGTACTTCGACTGTGCTCAGCATAAACTATAGTCTAAATGTATTAAAATCAAGTGCTTATATTTATCGATTACACTTCGACTACACTTCGACCACGCTCTGTGACCACGCTCGAAATGACAGAGAGATCATTATATTTTTCAATTTATGATTAAAATGACAATCAATAATAAGTTTAAAAAATCATCATACGTGTTATCTTCTAATGAAAATTTTCCGGTTTCATCAGTAATTGTATAAGTAATTAAGCTACTATCCTTAACGCGTTATAAATAAACTGTAGTAGACTCTAATGGTGCTTTTGTATCTGCAGCTAATAGTGAGTCCTGAATTTTAAATGATTTTTGCTGAGAAAATATAAATACAGAAAAAAATAATGTGATTAATAAAAGTGATTGATTGATGGTTGATGATTTGTAGCCAATACTATAACTATTTAACTTAACAGTAACACTTTGTGTTTCAATTCAAACCTAATCATATCTCGTGAGAAATCCCTTAAGATAACACTAATTAATGCTAATTAGTGTTAACGTTTCAAAGCAAAATGTTTAGTAAAGGTTCGCCCATCTTGAAGTTGCACCGAAAACCAATAGTCATCTGACGGCATAGGATTTCCGTTATAACGGCCATCCCAAAAAGGATTTTCGGTGGTAAGTTGCGTTAATAACTTTCCGTGACGGTCAAAAATTTGTACTCTAGAATTAGCTAAAAATTCTTCACTAAATCCATTAATAGTCCAAAAATCGTTATTTGCATCCCCGTTAGGCGTGAAGAATTTAGGAAATCCTATAACAGGAAATGATTCTGAAACGACACCACATCCGTTTTTGTCTCTAACATATACCGTTTGAATTCCTGATGGTACATTATTAAAAATATTTGAATCTTGAAACGGACCGCTTTCAGAATTTAGAGAAAACTCGTAGCTGTTATGATTTAAAACATTAACAGTAACTACATTATTTTCTAAAGCATCTGTAACATCTATACTATCTATTACAGCAATCTCAGAGCCAAGAACTGTAATGGTTCTTAAATTAGAGCAGCCGTCTACTTCAGTTACTTTAACCGTATAAATACCCGGTTCATTGACTTCTATTTCAATAGTTGTTTCGCCTGTTGACCAGTTATAATAAAAATTGTTTGGAACCTCATTTACAATTCCACCATTAAGGATAATGGTTTCTGGAAAAGTGTTTTGGCAATAAAATACTGTTTCATCAGGCAATAACTCAGACAAAGGATTTACTGTAAGGTTAACTTCACTTATACCTAAACACTCCAAACCATCTGTGACCTTAACAAAGATTGCTTGGTAATCTGGTGTCTGATTAGTGTAGGTATTTCCTAAAGGGTTATCATTTAATAATGCATCATCAAAGCTTTCAAAATAACTAATCTGAGCAGTTACAGGGAGATCCATTAAAATTTCAGTATTAAGAAGAGATAAATCAAATTCTGTTAAACCATCTTCTTCTTCATCATCACATATTTCTAAATTGTAAACCTGATTTGAAGGTAAAGAAACACTTAAGGTAACCTCGGCAATATTATCACAATTTGTGGTCTGGTTCAATACGCGAGCATATATGACCTGATTATTTACTTGATTGATGTAACTTAATGCATTGATAGGAATTGTGAGCGCCATATCTTCAAAAAAGGTAACAACATTAGTTGTGTTTCCATTGGCGATTGCACCGCTAAAAGCATTTAACTCAAAAGCAGAAACACCATCTCCTGAAGCATCATCACATTGTTGGATTGTTAGATTAACTACTTCTGGCAATGCATCTACTGTTACTGTAAGCATTCTCTGTTGTTGGTCAATACAACCTGAAAATCTCGATATTATGAAATAGGTTGTGGTCTCGTTAAGTGTAGTTGTATAAGTATTACCAGTGTTAACAACTGTAGTTAAAGCAGCATCTGCATACCAAATTATTTCGTCTACATTAGTGTTTACCAACAGATTAAATTCTTCTCCTTCACAACCCTGAACATTAACTACCTGTATTTGTGGCATATTTAGAGTCGTTGCGCCAGATAAATTAATCACTGGATCTCCTGGCATGCCACCAAATTCAACCATGTAACCTTTAGCTTGATAAGGACCAGATGGCGGCCCAGTATTTGACAAATCGTTCCACGAACCTGCTATACCAATAGATGGGTCTGTAATATGTGCATAATCTTCATTACCATTTTGATTTGGTTCCCCATTATTCCATTTAGAATATTCGCCATTAACTGGGCCGCCAGTAAATGTTCCTTGCCAAAAGGGTCTACCTGCACCAAAATTTTCTAGCCCTTCTGGACCTGTAACCCATCTCCAAGTACCTTCTGACGATTCGTCCGTGGCTCCAATCCATCCTGTACCTGAAGCTTGTTCTCCTGACAATTGGGCTTCTTCTGGAGATGTTAAAGTTGCTAAATACCCTTGTAAACCAAAATAATTTTGAGATTCAGCCGCAGTTTTGGCTTGTGCCCAAGTGATATTTATATTAGGTTCATAAAAATAATAATGCCCTGTCGAAGGTAAAAAATTAGCACTACCTAAGTTTATAGAAATTTTCCTATCTGCAGTAAAAACGGTTTGTGTTGTAGTAAAAACAACATCTAATATTGCCGCTTCAAATTGAGCAAAAGATGCAGAACCTGATATAGCATTAAGAAATAGCTTTCCAGAAACTATATCCCAAACAGCATTGATGCTTGGATGTAAACCTAATAAAGCTAAATTGTCTGCTCCTAGCACATAATTTTGTGAAATCTGAATTGATACGGTTTCTAAGGTTGTATCAGTAACATCAGGGTCTGTTATTGAAACACTAGTAGCCACTGGTGTATTAGTGCCAACGCAATAATTTTGATCGCCAATTACTACAATTGTAGGTGGACTATTTTGCCCATAACCTAATAATACGTTAGTCAAAAGCAGAATGAATACACCTGCAGTTTTAAATATTTTCATAGCGCATCTAATATACTATTTTTTTCTCATGTATACACTTATAGGAACGCCATGAAAATCAAATTTTTCTCTTAGCTTATTTTCTAAATAACGCTTATAAGGTTCTTTTACATACTGTGGTAAATTACAGAAAAATGCAAACTGCGGTTGCGGCGTAGGCAACTGCATAATATATTTAATCTTAACAAATTTCCCTTTGTATGCCGGTGGAGGATAGCTTTCAATTATCGGCAATAAAACATCGTTAAGAACACTTGTTTTAATGCGCTTAGTTCTGTTATTATAAACTTCAACAGCTGTTTCGATAGCTTTAAAAATACGTTGTTTATTTAATACCGAAATAAAAACAATAGGTACATCTGTAAAAGGCTCGATTTGCTTTCTGATGTAGGTTTCAAACTCTTTAGCAGTTTTGGTTTCTTTTTCAACCAAATCCCACTTATTAACCAAAATAACAATACCCTTTCGGTTTCGCTCTGCTAACCAAAATATATTTTGAACTTGTCCATCAAAACCACGCGTAGCATCTAAAACTAACAAGCATACGTCAGAATGTTCTATAGCTCTTACACTTCGCATTACAGAATAAAATTCTAAGTCTTCTTTGACTTTAGATTTACGACGGATTCCCGCAGTATCAACTAAATTAAACTCAAAGCCAAAGCGGTTGTATTTTGTATCTATAGAATCTCGAGTTGTACCTGCAATATCTGTGACGATATATCGCTCCTCACCAATGAGCGCATTTATAAACGACGATTTACCTGCATTTGGTCTACCAACAACGGCAAAACGTGGTAAAGCATCTTCCTCTTCTTCCGCTTGTATTTCTGGCAGAGCATCAAGAACTGCGTCTAATAAATCTCCTGTACCACTTCCATTAATACTCGCAATGGTGTAATAATCACCCAATCCTAACGCATAAAATTCAACAGCATCTTCGGCGCGTTTATTATTGTCTACTTTATTAACCACTAAGAACACAGGTTTCTTAACCTTTCTGAGTAATTGTGCTACGTCCTCATCCATACCCGTCACACCACTTTCGACATCTACCATAAAGATAATAGCATCGGCTTCTTCAATAGCTAATTCTACTTGCTTATCAATTTCAGCTTCAAAAATATCATCACTTCCTACGACGTATCCGCCAGTATCAATTAATGAAAATTCTTTACCGTTCCAATCACTTTTACCGTAATGCCTGTCTCTGGTTACACCGCTTACCGCATCTACAATGGCTTCTCGGCGTTGTATTAATCTATTGAAGAACGTTGATTTACCTACATTAGGACGCCCAACTATGGCTACTATATTACTCATATCTATTTGATTTACTATGCATTACATATCCTGTAAGCGGCTGCAAAGATAGGATTAAATATTAAAGAAATTGTGTAAATTGGTATCTGTTACAGATTATTATGGAACTTACTAATGAAATCGTTTTACGTCCGCGTTTTAAATTTGATGTTGAAACAACTAATGAAATCCTTTTAGCTAGATTTGAAGCACAAAAAAATGAACAGTCACAGTTTATTGTCACTCGGTTAGACGACCATGTTTTTATTCGTTTCCCTAAGCAGCAACAACACTACTGGTCACCACAATTACATCTAGAAATTAATGAAAAAGATAAAAGTACCGCCACAGTCCACGGACTTTTTGGACCTAACCCAACTATTTGGACTATGTTTATGTTTCTACATTTTATAGTTGCTGGATTGTTTATTGCTTTTGGCATTTGGGCTTATACCAATATGAGCTTAGGCAACTCTTATGCCGTTCAATTATTTTTAACCTTATTCATGGTTATTATTTGGTTTGCACTTTACTTTATAGGCCGAATAGGCAAATCCAAGGGAGAACCCGAGATGTACAAACTATATGCCTTTATGCAAGATACTCTCAGAGCTTATCGGTGATTATAGCCAAAACGCCTTAATTGATTTTGATTGCTGCGCCAGTTTTTGTTTACCTTAACATACAATTCTAAGTGCACCTGCTTACCAAAGAATTTTTCTAAATCTTTACGAGCCTCAATTCCTACACGTTTTAATGCAGAACCTTTATGACCAATGATGATTCCTTTTTGAGTTTCGCGCTCAACCATTATTACGGAGCGAATTCTTATAATATTTTCCTCTTCAAAAAACTCTTCTGTATCTACTTCTACAGCATAAGGAATTTCTTTTTTATAGTGTAATAAGATTTTTTCTCTAATGGCTTCATTAACAAAAAAACGTTCAGGTTTGTCTGTTAATTGGTCTTTTGGGTAAAATGCTGGTGACTCAGGCAATAACTCTACAATTCTATCAAATACATTCTGAACATTAAATCCATTAAGTGCCGAAATTGGATAAAACTCTGCATTAGGAACCTTTTCTTGCCATAATTGAGCCTGTTCTTCAAGCTGTTCTTGATTTGAATTATCAATCTTATTTAACAATAACAAAACAGGAATCTTTGAGTTGGTAATTTTTTTAAAAAAAGCCTCATCCTTTAATTCTTTTTCGCCAATTTCAACCATGTAAATTAATACATCAGCATCTTCAAAAGCAGATTTCACAAAATCCATCATAGAGGCTTGCAACTCATAAGCTGGCTTTATAATACCAGGGGTATCACTTAATATCATTTGAAAATCCTCTCCATTGACAATTCCTAAAATACGATGGCGCGTGGTCTGAGCCTTAGAGGTAATGATTGATAATTTTTCACCTATAAAGGCATTCATAAGTGTTGATTTCCCAACATTTGGGTTTCCTATGATATTTACAAAACCTGCTTTATGCATATTACTATTTTTTGCAAAGTTACAATCTTTACTACGCATTACTTCAACATAAAAGAAATAGATTTATGTGCATGATAAAAATCAGTCTATTATGACTATAAGACATTTAATTTTGAAAGATATTTGAAAAGACTTGCAAATCCTTGATTTTATTAGATAAAAAAAGAGTAACCATTTCTGATTACTCTAATTATTAGCGGGAACTGGACTTACTTCGACTGCGCTTAGCATAAACTTCTCATCCTTTGTGTTTTCGTTTTCAAAACAAAAAAAGTCTCAACAATTAAGTTAAGACTTATTATAGTAGCGGGAACTGGACTTACTTCGACTGCGCT
>NZ_JABDQL010000142.1 GCF_013042245.1 Winogradskyella sp.
ACTGTTAAGTACAAAAGAGTATTGCATTAAAGCATGTGTATGAAAATTTTACCTAAAAGGGATTCTTAGCAGTTTAATCTAAAATGTTGAAAACATGAACTTTAAACATAATTTATTCGTATGAAAAGTACACTTTTAATTTTCGCCTTATTAAGTCTATTATTTTCATGTAATAGCTACGATAAAGCTGTTTCTAATACACCTCAACTACCAACACCTCCGTCTTCGGTGAAAATGAACAATGGAGATTGGCTTCAACATGTTGATTATAAAATGAATATTGATATGGACGTAAACACCTATCAATACAAAGGCGACCAAACCTTGGTTTACACTAATAATTCACCTGATGTATTAAACAGGGTCTATTATCACTTATATTTTAATGCTTTTCAGCCGGGAAGCGAAATGGACGTACGCTCACGTACAATTTCTGACCCCGATAGACGTGTTGGTGATAGAATAAGTAAATTGAAACCTAATGAAATTGGTTTTATAAAAGTAAATAGCTTATCGCAGAACGGAACTGCTTTAAATTTTGAAACTGTTGGAACTGTTTTAGAGGTTGAGCTCTCAAAACCTATTCAACCAGGAGAAAAAGTAACCTTTGAAATGAATTGGGACGCACAAGTGCCCGTTCAAATTCGTCGCTCTGGTCGTAATAACGCAGAAGACGTAGCGCTTTCAATGACGCAATGGTACCCTAAATTGGCCGAATATGATGATGAAGGTTGGCATGCCGACCCCTATATTGGAAGAGAGTTTCATGGCGTTTGGGGTGATTTTGAAGTCAATCTAACAATTGACAAAAATTATGTTGTTGGCGGAACGGGCTACCTTCAAGGAGAGCCAAAAGTAGACGGTTCTAAAAAAACAATGACCTTTTTTGCGCCTCGCGTGCATGATTTTACATGGGCTGCAGACCCTGATTATATTCATGATATTTATCAAATGCCTAATGGGCCAACTTTAAACTTCTATTATAAAAAAGATTTACCTGCTGAAAATCTTCAGTATTGGAAAGATTTGCAACCAGATACTGCAAAATTGATGAAATTTTTTTCTGAAAATGTTGGCAAATACCCTTATGACCAATATTCTGTAATTCAAGGTGGTGATGGTGGTATGGAATACGCCATGTCAACATTAATTACAGGGAAAAGAAGCTACGGAAGCTTATTGGGCGTAACAGCACATGAATTAGCACACACTTGGTTTCAATTTTTACTAGCAACAAATGAAGCAAAACATGAGTGGATGGACGAAGGGTTTACAAGTTACATTTCTGCTTTAGCTATGAACTCACTACGTGACGAGCCTAAAGAAAATCCAACATCTGGTTCTTATCGTGGCTATATTGGTTTGGCTACATCTGGAAGAGAACAACCTTTAACAACACATGCAGATAGATATGAATTTAACCGTGCATACGGTGCTTCTGCCTACAGTAAGGGGGCTGTTTTTATTGCACAGCTAGGCTATATTATTGGTGAAGATAACTTAAAGAAAACATTAAAAAAATACTTTAATGACTTTGCGTTTAAGCACCCGAAACCTATGGATATTGTTAGAACAGCTGAGCGCATAACAGACTTTGAATTAGATTGGTACCTTATTGATTTTGCGCAAACCATAAATACTATTGATTATGGTGTAAAATCTATAGACGGGTCAACAGTTACTTTAGAAAGAATAGGACAAATGCCTATGCCTCTAGATGTAAGTGTTACTTACGCTGATGGCACTAAAGAGGAGTTTTACATTCCTTTGCAAATGATGCGTGGTGAAAAACCAACAAAAGCTACAATTCTTGCTGATTGGGCTTGGGCTTACCCAACCTATGAATTAAAAACTTCAAAAACTATAAAGTCTATAGAAATAGATTCGTCAGAGATGATGGCAGATGTTAATAGAGCAAATAATGTAGCTAATTTATAGGCTTACATATTTTTATGTATACCACGGTGCCTTTTTATACATTTCCGTTTTAGCAACACGCTCTCGGTTATATAGTAAAAGGTGAGTATCATCTTGTTGCTTATTCCTATACCCTAGCAAATGAAAAATAGATTTCGCCATAAAACGGGTAATTCTTAGGTTAGCTCGTAAAATGCCGTTGGTTTTATCATGCCATTTTATACCTGGTAGTAATGTTAACAATCCGTCTAATTTTAGCTTTCGTACTAGAGCTGATACCTCGAGGATAAAGCGTGGTATGCGTTTTATAATAAAAAATCCATCATTGCCTTTTTCTTGATATAGTGGCATAAATAACTCATGGCTAGACGGTGCATAAATAGGCTTCTGGTTAGATGTTGCTAAAAGTATTCCTTTTTTTATTGGCTGAAAACTCTCGAATCCATGTTCCATTTTAAAATTTTCATTTTCATTAATATGATACTTATAAATAACTTCATAAATATCGGTTTTATTTTTAGCTGATTTTTGTAGCTGTTGATAATGAGTTTTAAATTCATTAAAACGTTCTTTTAACGCTCCTGAATAATGACAAGCTAAGTGAATAAAAGATTCACAATTAATAATTGCTGCCTTGTCGTTATGTTGACCTGCTTCAAAACCTAAAGACACAAAGCCCTGTTTATTTAAATAACTTAACAATGGTCCTTCAAGATATTCCTCAATTCCTAAAACAACAGGCACAGGAAAGTGCTTTGAAAACTTTCGGTTAATTATAGCATCATTAATGGTTATAAAAGGAAGTGTCTTGCTAGACGTAGTATGAAAATCTATAAAATATACAGGTTCGGTATTATTAGATAAAAGACCTGAAATAAACTTAAAAAGTGCTTTTTGCTCTTGTTCCTCTTGTGAATAAATTGTTTTATCTTCTAAATCGTTTAAAAACTGTGTTGTCCAAATTCGGTTAAGGTCCTTATCGATGTATCTTTTATTTTGATTAATGGCTTTGATATTTCCATAAACTCCAAATATTTGACCACAAATATTATCTTTTTTTAGTTGGGGTAAAACATTTTTTAAAGCCTCTACTCCTGCTTTCTCATTGCCATGAATACCTCCAAAAAAAACTAAAGTTGGTCCTTTGCTCTGGCCTCTAACATGGTGAATAATTCGCTTTTCTAAAGTTGGGCTATCTTTTAATTCAATCATGGGTTGCACCTTAAAAATCATTAGTGGTCAAAATACCTAAGAGTCTTTTATTATATACTACAGGTAAACAGTTAATTTGTGCTTCTTTCATTATACGCTTTGCTTTTTCAAGTGATTTTTCTTGACTAATGGTAATCAGCTCGGTTTGCATTATATTAATAACGTTTTGCTTCAAATCAGTGTTGCCAAGTTTAATTAAATCAGTCCAAGAAACTAAGCCCTTTAATTCCTTTTTATTATTGACTACTGGTAAATGATGAATTTTTTTCCATTTCATGATATGACTCACCAGCTCTAAACTATCACTTTCATGAACCACAAATAATTTTGTTTGCATTCTGTGTTTTACGATGGGTTCGTAATCTGTACAATTAAATTTATGATTATTAGGTTCGGGCCATTTATCTATAGTGTCATCACTAAACTGTTTTTTATGCATAAAAGCTGTTAACTCTTGTCGAGCTTCAAATCCTGTTTTTGTTTTTTGTAAATTTCTATAACTTTCAACCATCCATTGTGCTCCATTTTTGCTTTTAACACGATTCTCTATAATACTTAGGTATGTGTCAATATCATTGGAATTAATATTAACTTTTTCAAGTCCTTTTTGGGCTATAGGTAATAATTTTTTTAAGATTAAATCACTCACAGACACTAATTTTCCCATCCACTTAAACTTTGTTTCCATACCATAACGCGCAGCTTTAAAGAAGTTGTTCTTTACATCTTTAAACTCCATCTTTTCTGGCATCTTTTTATATGCTTCGGTCTGTCCATGCATTAAACCTACCCAAAAGACCATATTTGCAATTTCATCCTTTAATGTAGGGCCACTAGGAATGTAACGACATTCAATTCTTAAATGTGGTTTACCTCCACCAACACCATAGCATACGCGATTCCATTTGTAAACTGTACCATTATGCAATTGTAAGGCGCGTAATTTTGGTATTTCTCCATTTTTAAGTAAGTCTAAACTGTCTTCAAGCCCATCGGAAGTCAATAGGCTTCTAAATCTTGATACGTGGTCTCTAAAAATATCTGTAACCGTACCTTCTTCCCATTGGTCTCCAAAACTAACTCGAGATTGTTTTTCATCAAAAACTAAAGAACTCGTACGTGTGTCTATACTTTGAGTAAATACAGCAATTCTAGTCTCAGCCCAAAGTTCACGACCAAATAATATTGGTGAATTAGCGCAAACTGCCATAACAGGTGCTGCTATAGTTTGGGACCAATTGTACTTTTCAACAAACTCATCGGGATTGATTTGTAAATGTGTCTGAAAGCTAGTATTACAAGCTTCTAACATAACGCTATTGTGAAATAATCTTAATTCATCCACACCTTTTATATGAATATTAAAATCCTGACTCCTTGAGTCTTTTAATGCTTTATTTAACATACCATAGCGTGGCTTTGGTGTCATCCAGTTTTCTTTTATATGCTTATGTCGTAGTGTTGGTAATATACCTGTTAACAATACTTTTGTATCTAAAGTGCTAGCTGCTTTTTGTGCCTTTTCAAGCAATGTTTTAAATTGGTGGTATAGTTCTGAAAAACAGTTGTCTTTAAGTTCTAATGGGTCAGAATTAATTTCTAAATCATATTTTCCTATTTCTGTAGTAAAGTGCTCATCATCTATAACATCAAGTATTTCTATAGCCTTTTTACTGGGGGAAAAATCTTCCGTAACAATACAAAACTCTTGCTCTGCTCCTATTCTAATTGGTTCTTTTTCAATAAGATTTTTATTAAGCATTATCTCTAATGCTTTTAAATCTTTAAGTAGATAATGCGTATACAATGCCTTTTCTTCAGGCGATACCAATTGTTTTACCTTTAGCTGTCCCATGATTACTTTGGTAATAGATATTAGAATATTGTAAGTTATACCTTAACAACGAGTATTTATATGATTTTTGTCATGTAAAAGACTAAGCAATACTTGGCTATGCAAAGGATATGGCTACATTTGTAATTGGTAAGTTGTTTTTATGAGCTACAGATATTCAAAAAAAGATAAACTTAAAAGTAAGAAATTGATTGAGCAACTCTTTACTAAAGGGAAAGCGATTACGGTATTTCCGTTACGTCTAGTCTATCTTAAGACTACTTTTGATGATGGCTCTATTTTAAAAACTGGTGTTTCAGTAAGTAAGCGTTTGCATAAAAGTGCTGTTGACAGAAATCAGATAAAAAGACTCATGCGTGAGGCTTATAGGTTGAATAAGCCAAAATACTTTAACACAAACACAACAACTTTCGCTTTTATGATTTTATATATTAGTAAAGACAAAATTACTTTCTTAGAATTGGATTCTAAAATGAAGATGCTTTTTGAAAGGTTTTTAAAAAATACAGCTAAAGATGAAACGATTTCTAAATAAAAAAATAATTATTCCTATAAGCTTGGTTGTAGTATTTTTAAGTACAGCAGCCTTTAACTCTAACTTCTTTGAAATAGCAAAGCAAATTGAAATTTTTACCACCATGTTTAAAGAATTAAACATGAATTATGTAGATGATACCAACCCTGGTGATTTAATGGATACAGCTATTAAGAGTATGTTAGATGAATTAGACCCTTACACACGCTTTTACAATGAACAGGATGTACAATCTTCGAGAATAAACAATGCTGGAGATTATACAGGAATTGGTGCTAAGGTACGCACGATGAAGGATAGGTTAGTTATCGTAGAACCATACAAAAACTATGCGGCTGATAAAGCGGGATTAAAGGCTGGTGACGAAATTATAAAAATAGATAATGTTGATATTACCGACTTTAAAGATGACGCAGGAAATCTTTTACAGGGTGCTGCCGGTACAAAAGTAACTTTGACTTATAAGCGTCAAGGAAAAGTAAACACAACTGAGGTCACCAGAGAGTCTTTAGAAATAGATGCTGTACCTCACTACTCGATGATTAATGAAGATACAGGTTATATTGTGCTTAGAAAATTTAATAAAAAAGCATCTTCTCAAACTATTAAAGCACTAAACTCTTTAAAAAATGTAGGTGCAAAAAATATCGTTTTAGACTTAAGAGCAAATCCAGGTGGTTTACTAAACGAGGCTGTAAATATTGTAAATATTTTTGTACCAAAAGACCAGCTTGTAGTCACCACAAAATCAAAAGTAAAAAAATATAATAAGACCTATTATACACAAAAGAATCCTGTAGATTTAGATATTCCTATAGTCGTGTTAATTGATGGTAAATCTGCTTCTGCAAGTGAAATTGTTTCTGGTGCATTACAAGATTTAGACCGCGCTGTAGTTATTGGTGCCCGAAGTTTTGGTAAAGGTTTGGTACAACGGCCAAAACCTTTGACCTATGGCACACAAATGAAAATTACAATTTCTCGCTACTACACACCATCAGGACGTTGTATACAAGCTTTAGATTATTGGAATAGGGATAAAAAAGGAAATGCAACGCGCACAAAAAAACAAGATTATAAAGCTTTTAAAACCAAAAAAGGGCGTTCCGTTTTTGATGGTGGTGGCGTACAACCTGATATTGAAATTGAAGTTGCTAAACAAACACCAATCACAAAAGCTATTGAAGCCGAAAATTTAATTTTTGACTTTGCTACAGATTATTTTTATAACAATAAAGTCTCTGACTTGAAAAATTTTAATATCACTGATTCTGATTTTCAAAGTTTTACAGATTTCCTAAAAAACAACAATTTTAATTTTGAAACTAAGACCGAAAAAGCACTTAATAAAGCTTTTGAAATTGCAGAGAATGAAGACTTGGATTCCAGTATTTCAGATGAGTACAAAGCTTTAATTAAAGCTTTAAAAGATTATAAAACATCATCTATAAATAAGGATAAAAAACGATTATCTCTATTATTAAGAGATGAAATTATAAAACGTTATTTCTATGCAGAAGGCTTATACGACTATTATAAAGCTAATAATACAGAGATTAGAGAAGCTTTAGATATTCTTTCAGATCCATTGAAGTATAATAAGATTTTAAATTAAGATTTTTTCATTTTGATGTGTGGAATACCATCTTCGAGATACTCCTTTCCTATTTCAAAGAAACCAAGATTATTATAAAACTTTTTAAGATACGTTTGTGCAGAAATTAATATTACTTCTGTATTATAATTGTCTCTAATCGCAGAAATTGATGCTTCCATAATATCATACCCATATCTGTGTTGACGTTCATTTTTTGCAACAACAACACGTCCAATACTTGCTGCTTCTTTAAAATAATCGCCTGCTTTAAAAATGCGTGTATAAGCAACTATCTTTTCTTCTTTATAACCCAAAACATGAAGAGCTTTTTGATCTTTATTATCAATATCTTGGTAAACACAATCTTGTTCTACAACAAAGACTTCACTTCGTAATTGAAGCAAGTCGTACAATGTTTTTTTCGTTAATTGATTAAATGTTTTGACAGTAATTCGTAACATCAATAGAAATTATTTTATCAGTTTAAAGATAGAATGAAATTTAATAAAAAAAAAAGCCTAAAGAAAATTCCTTAGGCTTGTCTCCAGGGCAAACGCATCATAATTTGAGTATTTTTAGCATATATTGATTATTGATAGCCGCTTTTAGTCTTCTGCTTTTAATACCCACTTTAGCTTTGATATCTTTTTTAAGAAGATTTAAAGCGATT
>NZ_JABDQL010000147.1 GCF_013042245.1 Winogradskyella sp.
GGTAGAAAGAATTGAAAGAAAATTGAATAATAGGCCTAGAAAAAGGCTTAAATTTGAAACACCATTAGAAGTAATGGATAAACTTTTGTTTAAAACAGAAGTTGCGTTTATGACTTGAATCTAGCAAATTAAAATAATTTTTGTTTTCATAAATGTTAGTTTTTGTTATAATACACCACAACGTGTTTGTGTATGATTTGGTTTTAATAACTTGTATCAAACGACACCAAAGTTGGCTAATTTTTTTTACAAAATCAAATCTTCTTAATTTTAATATACTTCTCAATTATGGGGGTTTAGATTTTGATGAGGTAAAAGGGGTGCATTCAAGGTCTCTTTTGAAATTATCGATATCGTGTTTGTGTATGATTTAGTTACGGGTTAATATGCGTTAATTTTCGGTTTGGCAGTGACTTTAGCAATTCCGAGTGGATTCGGACGTAGTCGAATCCGCCGTAATTGCGGTTATACATCTTTTTTGTAGCCAGTTTTTCTATCGGATTATTTTTTTCATTATCCATTCTACGGGGCCATTTTCTCTACTTTTCAGCCAATAAGTTGCAAACAATACACATAAAATACTAAAAATTAAAGCATACGCAACTGAAAATTCTATTGGATAATTCCCCACTTTTCCTGGGTTAATAACTTCAATAAGTCCCATACCAATAATTACGTGTGCAACATAAAAAGTTAGAGCTAATTGTCCCGTTTTATTTAGAGCCAAAAGTATTTTGTTTGTTGAAAATCTTTTTCCGATAATGATACAGGCTGATATTATTAATACGGAAATTGCAATTCCATTAAACATATAAATTGGTAATGGTGGCATTGGGTTTGTTCCAATAATTTCTGATAATTCACTTGCTGTTTGTTTGTTTCCTTCTGATAAAAATGAAATTGACACGTGTGATAAAATTTGAATTACAACAAAAGTAATTGAACTAATCAAAAATGCTTTTTTGATAAATCGGTCACTTTTCAAGTCTTGTTTGCCAAACCAAAAACCAAAAAGCATAAAAGCAGTCCAAGGTATTACTGGGTGAAAACCATTGAAGAATAGATTTCTAAAAAATCCATTAACTGTCCAAAAATCGAGATAATCTAAAGTGTCAAAATTCCAACCTGTTTCGTAATTCCAAAAGCCAATTAATAATGGATAAAACAGTATTAATGCAATTGCCGAAATTAAAATAGTTTTTTCATTGCTTTTTAGTAGAAGCAAAATAACAAGCATATAAATTCCATAAAAATGTAAAATGTCCGCTGGCCAAATTACAATATATGAAAGACCAACAATGAAAAGAAATAAGGCTCTTTTTACAATTCTTATTCTGGCGGTTTTTAATTTTTGGCTGTCTTTATTTTTCAATGCAGAATTTGTCATTAAAGCAATTCCAACGCCTGCTAAAACTACAAAAGTTGCTGCTGCCTTTCCGTCAAAAGCACTCGCAAATGATTTTACCCAACTCAATCCATTTTCGCCAAGTACGACTTTAAAATTAACGATTATCATTCCGATAACTGCTAATGCTCTTGTTATATCAATTCCGATTATTCTTCCTTTCACGGTTTTTTCCAAATTAGCTTTTTCTTTATTTAGTGGAAAAGCTGTAAAAGTTAGTTTTTCGCTTGTTAATTGTGGTGATATTCGTTGTCCGTAAAGTTTAGAAATGACTTTTATTAAATTGTCACTATCTTTTCCTATTGAATGAATTTCAACTCCTTTTGAAACGAAACTTGTATTGTCAATCTCTTCGTTTACTATTCCTGCTGGAATTCCTTCTACAATATTGATTTTCAGTCCGACAATTTGGTTTTCGTATTTAGCTTTACAAGTCAAACTCCAAAATCCATTGTCTAATTTTTCTTTTTCCGTTATTGAGAAAACTAAATCTTGCCAACCTTCTTCAGCGTCTTGTTTGGCAGTCAATTCAATCAGGTTATTATTTTGACCAAATACGAAAACGCTACTTAAAATTCCCATTATTAATATCAGTTTCTTTATTCTTATTAGGTTGCTCTCAAATGCACTACAGCGTAAGGATAACATTTATTTTTAAAACAAAAAAGCTCCAAGTTAATCTTGAAGCTTTTTTTATTATATAATCTTATTAAACCTAATTACCTTCTAAACGCTCAATCTTAGCACCAATAGCTCTTAGACGTGTATCAATATTTTCATAACCACGGTCAATTTGTTCTATATTATGAATCGTCGATGTCCCTTTTGCCGATAGGGCTGCTATTAACAACGATACACCAGCTCTAATATCTGGAGAGGTCATGGTCGTAGCCTTCAATTGGGATTTAAAATCGTGACCAATAACGGTTGCTCTGTGCGGATCACAAAGAATAATTTTTGCACCCATGTCAATTAGTTTATCGACAAAAAATAAACGGCTTTCAAACATTTTTTGATGCACAACAGCGCTTCCTCTTGCTTGAATTAATACTGTTAGGATAATACTCAATAAATCTGGTGTAAAGCCCGGCCAAGGTGCATCAGAAATTGTAAGTATAGAACCATCGATATAACTCTGTATTTCATATCCGTCTTTATGTGCTGGAATATGAATATAATCACCTTGTCGCTCTACCGTAATTCCAATTTTCCTAAAGACACTTGGTATAACGCCCAAATCGTCCCAACTAACATTTTTAATGGTCAACTCACTTTTTGTCATTGCGGCTAAACCAATCCAACTACCAATTTCAATCATATCTGGTAGCATGCGATGGTCAGTTCCGCCGAGACTATCTACACCTTCGATGGTCAAAAGATTAGAACCAACACCAGATATTTTAGCACCCATACGATTCAGCATTTTACAAAGCTGTTGTAAATACGGTTCGCAAGCTGCATTGTATATGGTCGTCGTGCCATTGGCTAAAACTGCAGCCATGACAATATTAGCAGTTCCGGTGACTGAGGCTTCATCAAGAAGCATATAAGTTCCTTTTAGCTCTTGTGCTTCAACACCATAAAAATAATCTTCCCTGTTGTATCTAAACTTTGCTCCAAGTTTTATAAAACCTTCAAAATGTGTATCTAAACGACGACGTCCAATTTTATCGCCTCCTGGTTTTGGTATATAACCTTTACCAAAACGAGCCAGCATTGGACCAACAATCATTATAGAACCTCGTAATCCTCTTCCTTCGATTTTGAAAGCTTCAGACTCAAGGTAGTCTAAATTGACGTTTTCTGCCTTAAATGAATATGTATTAGCCGCTAGTTTTTCGACTTCAACACCAAGATTTTGCAAAAGTGCAATTAATTTATTGACATCTACAATATCTGGAATGTTATCTATTGTAACTTTTTCTGGAGTTAATAAAACTGCACAAAGAATTTGTAGTGCTTCGTTTTTTGCACCTTGTGGCGTTATATCACCTTTGAGTTGGTGACCACCTTCAATTTTAAATGTTCCCATACGTTTTAGTAACGTTTCCTGTTGTTGGAATATTTTTTCTTTCCACTAGACTTTTTAGTACTCTTGCTTCCGTACTTAGATTTAGTTCTTAACAAGCTACTAGAATCTGTTAAATCTTCATTACTGTCTTTCAGATTTATTTTCCCATCAGATAGTTCATAAAGGTGTTCATAGATTACTGCGTCTTCCACGGTGTCTTTATTCCAGTTTAAGAAACACTTTTTCATATGATTGGCAATGGTGTAGACCAAACCTTCTTTCATATCGCCTTCTTCCCAAGTCATTGCCACGTCTATCATGGTCTTAATATTATTTCCGTAAAAACGGTATTTAGGAAAATTCTGAGGATATTTTAAAGGCTCAGGACGTGCCAGAATAACTTCTCTGTCTGGCTTATCAAATGGCGAATCGACATCAATCTCAAAATCTGCCATAATAAAAAGCTGGTCCCAAAGTTTGTGCTTAAAATCAGGCACATCTCTTAAATGCGGTTGCAAGTTTCCCATTACTGCGATAATGGCTTTTGCTAATTTATTGCGTTCTTCTTTGGTTTCGCGGGACTTGGCATGATTAATCATTTTCTGTAAATGACGTCCATACTCTGGAATAATCAAATGCTCACGTTCTGTGTTGTACTCTAAATCGTATATCAAAATTGTAAAAATGTGTAGTAAATAATAATTAAACCTGTAGTTACTGGTTTTGTCGCAAAGTACAAAAATTTAGATAGCTATACCAACATTATAAAGAAATTACATCTTCAATTTTTTCGGCTACTTCTTTATACTTTATAATCACAGCATCTGGATTTTTCATATTTACATTAATGGACACACTTGTGTACTTACCATTTTTAGATTCTTTTGTTGTAATTACAGCTCCTTGGTTATTAAATAAGTTGCTTAATTTCTTAATTTTAGAAGCGTCTGTAGTTATAATAAATTTATAAAGATATTCTGAAGGCCAAAGTGCTGTATCTTGCAATTGAGACTTCAGTTTTTTGTAAAAAGCTTCGGATTTATCTGATGTGCTCATAGTCAATTTTTGAAATGCAAAGATACATTTAAGTTTATAGTTTTTAATTAAATTTTAATTCCGAATTTTACGGCAAATTACGTTAAGATTTGAATCCAAAAAAAATAGCCATTACAGGCGGTCCTGGAACAGGAAAAACCTCTATCATTAAAGGTCTTCAAAATAAGGATTATTTGTGTTATGAAGAGATTTCAAGACAAGTCACTTTACAGGCACGTAAAGATGGGATTGAACAGCTTTTTTTAACCGAGCCGCTTCTATTTAGCCAAAAACTTCTTGAAGGACGTATGCAGCAATTTAATAATGCCAAAAAAGAAGCTGCAGACCTTGTCTTTCTAGATAGAGGCATACCAGATATTTTAGCCTATATGGATTTTATTGGTGATATCTACCCAAAGCATTTTATTGAAGCTTGTGAGGTGCATAAGTACGAATCTGTTTTTATTTTACCGCCTTGGGAAGACATCTTTGTTTCAGACGCAGAACGCTATGAGAATTTTGAGCAATCCAAAATCATTAATAACCATTTACTAGAAACTTACCAGCAATTTGGCTATAACTTAAAAACGGTCCCTTTTGGCACTGTAGAAGAGCGTGTAAATTTTATTTTAGAGAACTTACATTTGTAATATGCACCCAATTGAAGCATTAGAACGGTATTGGAATCACATGTCTTTTAGACCTTTGCAGGAAGACATTATAACCGCTGTGCTTAATAATGAAGATACCTTTGCGCTTTTACCAACTGGTGGTGGAAAATCTATATGTTTTCAAATTCCTGCTCTAATAAAACCTGGTATTTGTATTGTGGTTTCTCCTTTAATAGCCTTAATGCAAGACCAAGTAAATTCGCTCAAACAAAAAGGTATTAAAGCTGTGGCTATTACTTCTGGCATATCTTATAGCGAATTAGATACAAGCTTAGATAATTGTATTTATGGTAATTATAAGTTTCTATATCTATCTCCTGAGCGTCTTCAGCAAACTTTAGTACAAGAGCGCATTCAAAGAATGAACGTTAACCTCATAGCTGTAGATGAAGCACATTGTATAAGTCAATGGGGCAATGACTTTAGACCAGCTTACAAATCCATAGTTACATTAAGGGAACTACAACCAAGTGTTAATTGTATTGCGCTTACAGCTACAGCAAAATCTAAAGTGGTTGAAGATATTATAGAATCCCTAGATTTTATAGACCCTAAAGTTTTTAAAGCTTCCTTTAAACGAGAAAACATCAGCTATCAAGTTATAAAAACTGAAGACAAGAATTATCATTTAGAACATATTTTAAATGAAAACAAAGGCGCTTCCATTATTTATGCCCGAAGCCGAAAGGCTACAGTAACCATTTCGGACTATTTACTTTCTAAAGGATTTGAAACCACCTATTATCATGGTGGATTGACCAATATCCAAAAAAAAGAACGTCTTCATCTCTGGACGACTAATCAAAAACCAATTATGGTAGCTACAACTGCTTTTGGTATGGGAATTGATAAACCAGATGTAAAAAGTATTATTCATTATAATTTACCCGAAAGTTTAGAAAGTTATTATCAAGAAGCTGGTCGCGCTGGAAGAAACGGAAATGATGCTGTTGCTGTTATTCTGAAAAAAAATATAGACGAAGACCGATTGAAAGGGCAGTTTTTAAGTGCTCTACCATCAATTGATGCCATTAAATATGTATATAAAAAGCTGTGCAATTATTTTCAAATTTCTTATGGTGAAGGTCAAAACACATTACATCAGCTTAATTTTAAAACCTTTTGCCACATATATCAACTAAAAACTACGCTAACGTTTAATGCCTTAAAAATACTAGATAGTAATAGTATTATTTCATTAGACCAACGGTTTAATTACAGAACAACTGTTCAATTTAAAGTGAGTAATACGGCTATTTTTAAATATCTTGAATCTAACAAATCTCAAAACAAAGCGATTAAAGCTTTACTGAGAACCTATGGTGGTATTTTAGACTACATAACCAAGATTAATTTAGAACTTGTGGCTAACAAAGCCGAAACAACTATACCTAAGCTATTAGAGATTTTAAAAGATTTAGAACGCCACAATATTATAGACTTAAATATTGCTAACACTGATTCTGAAATTACCTTCATAAAACCGCGTGAAGACGAAAAAACTATAAATCCTATCATACCAATTATAGAGCTACAACAAAATTTAAAAAAAGAACATATACAAAGTGTTATTAGATATACAAATAATGATACTATTTGTAAAAGTATTCTGCTTTTAAACTATTTTGATGAAGATACAACCGAAGAATGTGGAAGATGCTCCATATGCTTGTCTAAAAGTAACTCTGATGCCTCTGTATTAAAAACAACAATTAAAGAACAAATTTTAAAAGAGTTAGAAGATAAAAATCAATCTTCGCGAGAACTATTAAATAACATAAAATGCGGTCAGGTTAATCTATTAGATGCTCTTACTTTTCTAATCGAAAGTGAAAAAATAACTATTACTGCAACAAACACATATAAACTCAAATGAGTAAGAAAAGAGATTTAAGAATCGTTTTTATGGGCACACCCGATTTTGCTGTGGCAACCCTAAAAAATCTATTAGACCATAATTACAATGTTGTTGGTGTTATTACAGCACCTGATAGACCTGCAGGACGTGGAAGAAAACTTAGAGCTTCAGCTGTAAAAGAATTTGCAGTTGCCTATGACTTAAAAGTAATGCAACCTACTAATTTAAAGTCTGGAGAGTTTATTGAAGAATTACAAAGTCTAAAAGCTAATCTTCAAATCGTGGTTGCCTTTAGAATGCTACCAAAAGTTGTTTGGCAAATGCCAGAGTATGGCACTTTTAATTTACACGCTTCTCTCCTACCCAATTATCGTGGTGCAGCTCCAATACATTGGGCAATAATTAATGGTGAAAAGAAAACAGGTGTTACCACATTTTTTATTGACGAAAAAATAGATACAGGTGCCATCATCATGAAATCAGAAACTTCAATTTCTAAAGATGAAACGGTTGGTGAACTTCATGATAAATTAATGACCTTAGGAAGCCAATTGGTTATTAAAACAGTAAAACAAATTGAAACTAATGAGGTTAAAACAACAATACAACCAAACAATAACGATTTAAAAACAGCTTACAAGCTTAATCGTGATAATTGTAAAGTTGACTGGAATGAAGATTTGGATACCATATATAATAAGATTCGGGGCTTAGATCCGTTTCCTTCAGCTTGGTGTTATTTAGATAATCGTGAAGATGAATTTATTTCCATAAAACTATATGGTGTTTCAAAAGTAGAAGAATTACATAATTTTGAAAATGGAACAGTAAAAATTATTGATAACCAAATAAAGATAGCTTGTAAAAATGGATACATTAAAGTTGAAGAATTACAACTTCCAAATAAGCGAAAGATGGATGCAAAATCATTACTAAATGGTTTTGAATTTAATAAAAAAGCAAAAATGCTCTAAACCCCTATTATCATTAGGTTTCAAGAAAACATCGACAAAATGCACATCTTTATTAACAAATACGCCAAGTTATCAACAAAACCGCGTATTTACTAGGGTTTTACTTGCATAGGATGTTTATACGTATAAATTTGTTATTGATTTTAACATTTATGTTGAAAGCTAAACATTTAATAATTTAAATTCAATATTTTATGAACAAAACAGATTTAGTAAACAGTATGGCTGAAAATGCAGGTATCACAAAAGCTGCAGCAAAAAAAGCATTAGACGGATTATTAATTGATATCGAGGGAGCTTTACAAAAAGGTAACCGTGTATCTTTAGTAGGTTTTGGTTCTTGGTCAGTTACTCGTAGAGCTGCAAGAGACGGAAGAAATCCACAAACAGGTAAAACAATAAAAATTAAAGCGAAAAATGTAGTAAAGTTTAAGGCAGGTTCTGACTTAAGCGATGCTGTAAACTAAGCTTATTTTGTTTACAATATTCAAGCCTGCTAAGTAGCAGGCTTTTTTTATGATATAAATTTGACAATCAAATAATTGGTAATCTAAAAAAAAATCTTACTTTTAAGTAGACCATAAATCCTACACCAACTTTGAAAAAGCCAGAAAAAGGAAGCTTACTTATTGCAGAACCATCTATAATTGGAGATATTTCCTTTAACCGTGCGGTGGTACTTTTGGCTGACCATAATGATTTGGGCTCAGTAGGTTTTATATTAAATAAAAAATTGGATTTTAACCTTTGTGACCTTATTGAGGGCACAAACTCTGAGTTCCCAATTTATAATGGTGGACCTGTAGAGCAAGATAATCTGTACTTTATACATAAGTCTCCTAACCTTATCCCAGATAGTATAGAAATAGCGCAGGGTATATTTTGGGGTGGTAATTTTAGTGTGGTTCTGGAGCTTATAAACTCCAAAAAAATTTCTTCTGAGGATATAAAATTTTTCTTGGGTTACTCTGGCTGGGAAGAAAAACAACTCGACGATGAGCTAGACTCTAATGCTTGGGTAGTATCTAAAAACACCTATAACAACAATATTATCTCCAAATGCTGTAGTGAGTTTTGGAAAGAAAAAATGTTAGAAATGGGAGGTGAATATTGTATTTGGTCTAATGCACCAGAAAATCCAAGCTATAATTAAGCTAGTCTCAATTTTACATTTAGGCTTCGTAGTATGTCTTGAGCAACACTGTTACCATACTTCTTTTTACGATACTGTCCAATAGACTGTATACCAACGATTGTATTTGTAATAAATAGTTCGTCTGCTTTCTGTAGCTCAAAAGGAGAAATAGACGCTTCCTCAATAGTATAGTTAGGATTATTCTGTAATAAGCTAAGTATTTGTCTACGCATTACACCCTTTAAACATCCATCTTCTAATGGTGGCGTTTTTATCTTATCACCTTTAACCAAAAACAAATTACCATTTAATGCTTCAATGATGGCTTTATCTGTATTAATAACCAAACAATTATTCCATCCATTTTCTTTTGCATAGACACTACCTATAACTTGAATAGCTTTATTATTGGTTTTTAAACCTGAAAGAAAACCAGGTGCTATATAAAAATCTTTATATAAATCAACAACATAATTTTCATAAGAATTAACTACATAAAATGGATTATCTAAAAACTCAGTAACGATATAAAAACTAACGTTTGCATCGTTATTAGGAAGGTATTTCCCACCTTCTCCTCTATCTACATTTAATCGGACTCTTGCAGACTTGTTTGCATAGGCATTTGCTTCTATCGTTTTTAGAATTTCGGCTTCAAAAAATTCCATTGTATAACTCATAGGAATTTCCATACGAAGAATTCGCATTGACGACATTAACCTAAAATAATGGTCTTCTAGGAAAAAAATGTGGCCATTAACCACTCTGATAGTCTCAAATAAAGCATCTCCATACTTGTAGCCTCTATTTTCTATTGAAACTTTGGCATCTTCTATATTTACTAGTTTTCCGTTAAAATTTATCATAAAAAAAGTCCCGTTTAAAAACGGGACAAAGATACTATTTGTGAGTAAAAAAGGATTAAGCAGAACCTAAAACTTGTTTTAAGCTACCTATCATATTTTCCCAAAGCATTTTAGACTCTTCAACCTCATCTTCATCAGCAAAATCTGTAACCATAAGAGATACATCTTTGGTGATTTCATCAACTTGGATTCTTATTTCAAAATAGCAAGTACTACCTTCTTCTTCGTCTTCTAGCCAACGAAACTTAACACGGTCACCACTTTTTTTAACTAACAGTTTTGCTTGTTCCTCGCTCCCATCCCAAATAAAAGTAAATAATTCACCTCTACTATTCACATTATCCGCATACCACTCTGACATACCAGAAGGCGTAGAAATGTATTGAAATAATAATGACGGTGAAGCGTGTATTGGAAATTCTAATTCGTACTTAATTTTATCGTCCATCTATGAAATATATTATGTGCTCAATATATATAATATTAATTTAGATTAAAACATAAAGCATAAAATATTTTTGGTTTCTTATGTTTGCTCTAGTGAAATTTGTTTTTATATTTGCACGCTCAAACGGCGAGGTAGCTCAGTTGGTTAGAGCGTCGGATTCATAACCCGGAGGTCACGAGTTCAATTCTCGTTCTCGCTACAAAATTCTAATGCATATATTAAAACGGTTTAGGTTTTTACTAAACCGTTTTTTTATGATTTTAATTAACCAAGTTCTTAAGTTTGTATGCAATAGTGTATATGATTTGGTAGAAAAGCCTCTTTTTTCTAAACCTAAAATCAACACTACCATCGGCTTTCAAAAAAACGTTGGTATTTTTTTTCTTTCAGAAACCCTGATACTGGTAAACTAAAATGACTTACTTCCTTTTATGGTATAACCAATAAATATAAGACCAAGAATAACAATTAGAAGTACTTTCTGTATATAGAATAAAATTACTACGAGTCTTAAAATAGGATATAATCCTTGCTCTGATAATACAGTTTTATTTAATAAACTAAACAAAACCACTTATACATATCCTGATAAAACTCCTACAAATGAATCAACAATTAAGATCCTTGAAAAGACTCACGTAGGTGATTTATAAAATAATGAACTATCAATTATATAAGCTTTTGAACTAGGATTAAAACTTAAAAAAATAGAAATCAGTATTATAACTTTTAAGGATTGTATTAACAATGTCAAACTTTTTCTAAAATGGCTGTAAGCCTCCAAACATAGTGCAAAAACTATAAACGATTTAAAAAATCTGTTTGTATTGTTTTTCTAAATAATATTTTTAATAGAACATCCCTTAGAAATAGTAACACCTTTAGAACAGATTTAAGCAGTATTTTACAAGTTTTGGTAGCTAATGAGCGGACTCTATGACCACGCTCGAAATGACAGAGAAATCATTATATGTTTCAATTTATGATTAAAAAAGGATAATCAAGATTTAAAGTATTGATTGTGAGTAATCGTTAACTGCCGTGTAATGAATATATGTATTGATAGTAATAGAGGGAAACTATATTAAGGTACAGATACACAATGTATTGTATATTTTTAAGCATTTTTTAGTTCATATAATCCTGCCATTGGATAAGTACATATTTTTTAATTCCGTTTTCGTTTCGCTTTAAAAAACCATACTCGTAAACAAATAAGTATATGTCACCTTTTTGGTTCTTCCAGTAATGCGTAAAGAATTTTGGGTTAAAGCCTTTATGTATTAGAATACTACTTCTTACTGTCGCCTTCCCTGCCCTATTGTATTCTTTTAATAGTTTTCTATTTAACCGCAATTGATTATCAACTTTGTTATAAAATCGTTCTGGTCTTTGTTTTTCTCTTTTATATTGATGAGAACTTTTACAATTTGAATCACAATATTTTTTATCTGTTCTGCCGGTTAATTCTTTATTACAGTGCAGACAATTTTTAATTAATCTCATAAATTTTACTTTTAACAGTATATTATACGAAAAATAGTCGAATACAGTACTGCTATTGCTTTTTCAATTGATATTTTTGATGTATATCATATGAAAAATAGAACAACCATAACATTAGAACCCGTAAAACACAACAAAACTAACTATGTTGTCATAAACTATAATAATGAATCCGAAGAAGCTAAAGACTATATAAAAGGTTTCTATGGCGTAAAGCATGGCAAAAAAACTAATACTTTCTTTATTGAATATTATAACACAATTATAAACGAGCTCTTTATTTATTTTAGAGATAAAAACTGGTATGTAGACTATTCTGCATTTAAAAACAAAACAACTAAAGTAGGTAGCAAAAAAAAGACAGTTTATTGGGATAATTACAAGTTGCCGCCTATTAGTGATGGTCAAGGTGAAATACTTTCAAAATATGGTAAATGGTTACAACAGAAACGATTTAGCGAGAATACTGTACATACCTATGTAGAAGTTACAGGATTGTTTTTAAGATATCTAACGTTAAAAAATATTGATACTATTTCTGCAAGAACCATTGAACAGTTCAACTATGACTTTATTTTTAAAACAAATAAGTCTGTATCTTATCAAAACCAATGTATCAGTGGCATAAAACGATATTTAAATTTTAAAGAAATTCCAATAGATGATTTTAAAATTATACGCCCAAATAAAGACAAAAAGTTACCTACGGTCCTTAATAAGTCTGAAGTAAAATCTATTTTAGAAGCAACAACAAACCTTAAACACAGGACTTTACTAAGTTTGGTATACTCTGCTGGTTTGAGAATCGGAGAAGCTTTAAAGCTTCAGGTAAAAGATATTGACACAGAACGATATCTTATTCATATTAAAACTGCTAAAGGACGAAAAGATCGCTATACCTTACTCGCTCCTAGTTTTATTCCTATTTTAGAATCTTACATAGAACATTATAATCCTAAAAATCTTCTTTTTGAGGGACGCTCAGGTGAAGCTTACTCACAAGTTAGTGCAAGGCAAGTATTAAGAAGTTCTATTCAGAAAGCGAAGATAAAGAAATATGCTACTTTACATACACTTAGACATAGTTTTGCAACACATTTACTAGAAAGCGGAACGGATATAAGGTATATACAAGAACTTTTGGGGCATAATAGTCCAAAAACAACAATGATATACACACATGTATCATCAACAAATTTATCTGAAATTAAAAATCCTTTCGACAATCTGTAAAAATTGATTATATTTAAAAAAAATGGAATTTTGAAAAAAATATATGGATGAATAAATTATCGAATAATCATCGTTATCCCTCTAATTCGTCACATTATACAACATTCAATCATCCATATAAACTAGTTACCCAACATTTGAAAAACGTCACGAAAAATAACCTCGAACTGAATTTGAAAGAAGCCACTTCCTCTCTATTAGAAATGGTTAGAAATTCTTGTTGGAATAAAATTTCGGACAATACGAGTTACATAATTTCGGAAATAATAAATGACGAGCGGAATTTTTTTGACAAACGAATTGAACGTAAGAAAGCAAACGAAAAGAAAAATCCCAAATCGCTTGAACAAATAACGGCTGAATTAAACCCATTTTATGCGTTAGAAAATCCATTACTTATGGAATGATAGCATAAATAGGGTCTAGCAAACTAGTTAACGAATACTTGTTAGGTGTATTTTTTCTAATGCTATGCAATAGAAACTTATTGAAAAACAGAACATTGAAGCATTTTCAGAAATATCTATTGCATAAAATGGGTTAAAAGGAATTTATGAAAATCTGTACGATATAAACTTGTACGTATATAAAAGCAAAAAGGAAAGTACAATAATTGAAATTCAATACTATCCGAAATCATCACTTGAATCTGACTTTTATGAGAGTGTAAAACATAATAATCCAATGTTGCATTGTAAAATCGGACTTCCGCATTATCGGAAAAATGACACCGAAAAATTTGACGTGAATTGGGAATTGGGAGGAATTCGTTACGAATGGAATAATTTTCTGGGGAAAATACGATTCAAGATTTATGAATATAAATATCAGAAAAGGAAAAGATTACGGAATAAAAACGTTGGGTAACAACGTGTATAATTAATGGCTAGTTTAGGCTTGCTTACGAAAATCCTCGCGGATTTTCTATCTGGTTTTTATTTGCTAAATTAGGTGCTTAAACACGCCACTAATCATACACAAACACGTTGTGCGTCATACAAAAAAGCCAACCGCACAAACAGCACATTTGGTTTTTGCCGACACAAAAGCCAACGCTGAAAAAACCAAAAGAGCTGTTTTTTGCCAACGCTCATAAGAAAATTGAAAAGAATAGGGAAAACCATAATAAAAGAAATAGAATAAATAGTATTTTTATGAATTGCAACCCAACCAAAAGCATATGAAATTAATTACACATAATCCCTATCGAATTGCAGGTATTCTCTCAAACGCAACGGAAAGAGAATTACAAAAGCAAAAGACTAAAATAAAAGCCTACTCAAAGGTTGGAAAAGAAATCAAATCAGACTTTGACTTTCAAATTCTCGAAAGCATTCACAGAACAGAAAATTCTGTAACCAAAGCATTCTCAAATGTTGAGCAAAACCAAGACAAAGTAAATTA
>NZ_JABDQL010000009.1 GCF_013042245.1 Winogradskyella sp.
CCTGATGAATTCATTGTGTTAAGTTATTGATTATCAGTATAATGTACAAATAATTAATAACTTAAACAACAAAAAATCATGTAGATAGCTCACTATTTTTTGTCTAAAAAAGTATGATTTTGCCCTGACCTCAACAAATGACCCTACTGCTCATACCGAAGTTATTGCCATAAGAAGTGCCTGTTAAACACTAAATTCATTTCAATTACTAGGTTGCAAAATATATACGTCTTGTGAAACTTGCCCAATCTACATTGGTGCTATTCAATCTGACACTGCAAATATTGGTTTTGATAATGCTTTTATGTTCAAAGAAATTCTATTACCTAACAATAAAAGAAGTATTCCTTTTTAGTAAATTGACCATAAAATTGCTTTAGAGCCATTTGAAAGAATTGAGTAAAAATAAGACGAAAGCCTATAATGGGCATTTGACAAACAATGGCTAATACCCAAGGGGTAATTAAATACTTGATATACAAAACATTACAAAAATTTAAGATTAAATTCTAGAATTTTTTCTGTAACCTTTAAGAATTAACTACGACAAAAAAACTATATTCCTTTTTTTTGTATGTAATCTAAAATTTTAAAAATGTCTAAAACATACTACGACCCAGCTGATTTAAGAAAATTTGGAAAAATAACCGAATGGAGCGAAGAACTCGGCAACAAATTCTTCGAGTACTACGGAAAAGTTTTTGAAGAGGGTGCATTAACCGCACGAGAAAAATCTTTAATTGCACTTGCAGTAGCACATACAGAGCAATGCCCTTATTGCATAGATGCTTACTCAAAAGATGGCCTGCAACGTGGAGTTACTAAGGAAGAAATGATGGAAGCCATACATGTTGGTGCTGCAATAAAAAGTGGTGCAACACTGGTACATGGAGTACAAATGATGAATAAAATAAATAAATTAGACGGATAAATCTTATTAGTTTTTATATGACAAAATTGAAAACACAATCGCTAAAAAAAAGAGATAGTGATTTAGCAAATACAAATAAACAAGTCGAGATTTTATCAAATGGCATTTTTGCCAATGGCGAGTTACCCACTTTTAAGACTAAAATTGCTGAAACTAATCAGTTTCCACTCAAAGCAAAAGTACTTGAAATTTTACAGGTCAATGTTGGCTACATGTGTAATCAAGTTTGCGAACATTGCCATGTAGATGCTGGTCCTGACCGTAAGGAAATAATGACAAAAGAGACCATGCAGCAGATTCTTGACGTACTTAAAAACACAGGTGCACATACGTTAGATTTAACTGGTGGTGCTCCAGAAATGAATCCAAACTTTAGATGGTTTGTTGAGGAAGCTTCAAAGATTGGGGTTAAAGATTTTATTGTTCGTTCTAATCTTACCATCATCAGAGCCAATAAAAAGTATTACGATTTGCCTGACTTTTTCAAGAAGCATAATATTCATGTCGTGAGTTCTATGCCACATTGGACACGTGGAAAAACAGATAAGCAACGTGGCGAAGGCGTTTTTGATATGTCAATAAAGGCGCTACAGGAATTAAACGCTGTAGGTTATGGAATGACTGGTAGCGATTTAAAACTAGACTTGGTTTACAATCCTTCTGGTGCATTTTTGCCAGGAGACCAGGCATCTATGGAAAAAGATTTTAAAAAAGCCTTGATGGAAGATTTCGGAATTCAATTTCATAATTTGTTTGCCATTACAAATCTTCCTATCTCTAGATTTTTAGATTACTTAATTGCTTCAGAAAATTATGAAGATTACATGTATAGTTTGGTCGAAGCTTACAATCCTATGGCTGTAGAAAACGTGATGTGTACCAATACGCTTTCTGTTAGTTGGGATGGCTACTTATTTGACTGTGATTTTAACCAAATGTTAGAATTGCCTGTAAATAGTAAAGTCAAGCACATTTCAGATTACAATGAAGACCTTTTACAAGGTAGAAATATTGTAATTTCTCAGCATTGCTATGGTTGCACAGCAGGCGCAGGAAGTAGCTGCCAAGGTAGTGTAACATAAATTTTTAAGATGAGGATATTTATAGCATTTTTCTTATTAACATTTTCTGCATTTTGTTTTTCTCAAAAATCTTTATCAGCATTATTAAAACAATATAATGATAAAAGCCTGCCTTATATTTCTGTTCAGGAATTAGCAATGCATAATACTGATGCTATAATCTTAGACACTAGAGAATTTGAAGAATATGCAGTTAGCCATCTGAAAGGTGCTATTTATGTTGGCTATGATTTTTTCGATATAGATACAATTATAAATCGCATAAAAGATAAGGGCCAACCAATTGTTGTTTATTGCTCATTAGGTATTAGATCAGAAACTATTGGAGAAAAACTAAAAGAAGCTGGCTATAAAAATGTCAAAAATTTGTATGGTGGCATTTTTGAATGGAAAAATAAAGGCTTCGAAGTTTACAATTCCAAAGAAAAAATAACAGATAGTATTCATGCTTTCTCTAAAACATGGAGTAAATGGTTAAAAAAAGGCAAACCTATATTACTAGATTAATAATACCTAACGTTTTGTGTAAGTTATTTCCTTAAAGCCTAAGTGTTTTAGTAATGTTCCATCTTCATTAAACAAATCTATATCTACCTTTATCTTATTGACTCCTTCAGGCAATTGCTCTCGTAACAATTTATAAGGCAAAAACATAGATTTGTCATTATAAACAGCTTTAACGTATGGAGTTTTTAAACGACTCTTTAACTCAATTTGTCCTGATATATTTCTGTAATTCGCATCTGGGGTTTTTAAAAATTCATCTCCTTTCATTAATCTATACTTCAAATAGAAAGGCTGGTCTTTCATGTGATTGATATAAAATTTTGTGTGGACTTTAAACCCAAAACTACCATCTGCATCTGTAACATCGTAATCCACCCAGGTTTTATCTAAAGTAGCTGTTGCCTCGGCTTTAACCTTTATATCGTAAAAATTCCAACAATTTGTTCCTTCACAATCGACCTCTGTTAATGAATAAATATCTGTAAAATTTTTTAACTTGTTAAAATACAAACTCACAGTTACTTTTTTGTTTGCCTTAAGTGATTTGGAACCAAAACCTCCTGTCAGAGAACCATTCCATCCAGATTGTGACTTAAGAGCATATCTGTTTCCTTTTTTATCTGTAATTACATACGGTGATTTCCCTGATGGTGAATGTAGTGTTCCTGTTATATCTTGAATAGGATTGAATTCTAGTTTTACAACCGTAGCGCTACTACTCTCATAAACATCTACAATTTTAATATAATCTGAATAAGAATTTTCAACTACCACATTATTACCCTGTGAATAGATAAATTGCATAGACATGCAGACCAAAAATAAGAGAGTATTTTTCATTTTTTTTAATATTTATAAAGTCCAAAATAATATTTTTTTTTGTACCCACTAAAGCAGATAGATAAAAAGGTCACTTTTATAAGTTATCTGTGTTTTTTTTATGACCACAGAAAAACAATTTAAACAGAATTGAATTACTTTACCAAAAAAAATTAAAAATGACTTCTAAAGCATTAATAGTGTTTACCAGAAACCCCAAACTTGGAAAATGTAAAACGCGTTTAGCAAAATCTATTGGAGATAAAGAAGCCTTAGATATTTATAAATATTTACTACAACACACTGCAAGTGTTGCTAAACAAATTAGTGGAAAACGTTTTGTATTTTATTCTGAAAACATTCAAGAAGGCGATATCTGGCATAATGCTTTTTTTAATAAAAGACTTCAAAAGGGAAATGACTTAGGTGAGCGTATGGAGAATGCTTTTAAAGCACTTTTTTCAGAAGGCTTTAAAAAAGTTATTATTGTTGGTAGTGATCTGTTAGATTTAAACCATGAGATTATTGAAAAAGCTTATTTAAAACTTGATAAAAATGATATAGTTATTGGACCAGCTGAAGATGGTGGCTACTACCTTCTAGGTATGAAAAATCTTCATAAAAACATTTTTAAAAATAAAAACTGGGGAACAGAATCAGTAAGAGCAGAAACACTTAATGATTTAAAAAATAACTCTGTTTACATGTTAAAAGAATTAAATGATATTGATACTTTTGAAGACATGCAACACTATGAAGAACTAAAGCCATTTTATAGCAAATGATAAAACTTATAACAGAAAGCACAGAATATTTACAAAGCAAAGGCTTCGATAATCCTGAAGTTGGTATTATCCTTGGAACAGGTCTTGGACAACTCATTAATAAAATTGATATTATTGCAGAAGTGAGCTATAATCATATTCCAAATTTCCCAACTGCAACTGTTGAATTTCACAAAGGAAAATTAGTTTATGGTATTTTAGGCGAAAAAAAAGTCGTAGTGATGCAAGGTCGTTTTCACGTTTATGAAGGCTACTCATTGCAAGACGTAACTTTTCCTGTACGCATCATGGAAAAATTGGGGGTTAAGACATTATTAGTCTCAAATGCTGCTGGTGCTATAAATCTCAATTTCAAAAAAGGTGAAATCATGCTTATTGACGACCATATTAATCTACAAGGCAGTTCGCCATTAGCATTTAAAGGCGTGAGTGATTTAGGCGAACGTTTTACAGATATGAGTGCACCCTATAATCTTGAAATCAATTCCAAAATTAAAGAAATAGCAAAATCTAATAATATTAAATTACACGAAGGTGTTTATGCTTCTGTTGTTGGCCCACAATTAGAAACTAGAGCAGAATACCAAATGCTAAAAATAATAGGCGCAGATTCTGTAGGTATGAGTACGGTTCCTGAAATTATAGTTGCTAATCATTTAAAATTAAAAGCAGCTGCAGTGTCAGTTTTGACGGATGAATGCGACCCAGATAATCTAAAGCCCGTCGATATTGCTGAAATTATTGCCATGGCTGGTAAAGCAGAACCAAATATGATTACTCTTTTTACAGAATTAATTAAAACACTTTAAAATAAGTAGGCAGTCTACAGTTAGCAGTATTCAGTTATACTGCGAACTAAATACTGTCAACTGGAAACTAAAAACTATGAGTTACTTAGAAGCTACAAACGATTTATATAAAGAAGCAGCACTAACGCCAGATGTTGGCCTATGCTGTACAACGAATCCTATTTGGGAATTACCAGGTTTAAAGATTCCTAAAATCATGCAAGAAATGAATTACGGCTGCGGTAGCACTGTAAATGTGCGTGATTTAACCAACAACCCAAAAATGCTCTATGTTGGTGTTGGAGGCGGAATGGAGTTACTACAATTCTCATACTTTAACCGTCAAAAAAGCGGTGTCATAGGTGTAGACGTTGTAGATGAAATGTTAGAGGCTTCTCGAAAAAATTTCAAAATTGCTGAAGAACAAAACGATTGGTTTAAAAGTGAATTTGTTAATCTTAAAAAAGGAGACGCATTAAACTTGCCTGTTAAAGACAATAGTATTGACGTAGCTGCACAAAACTGCTTATTCAACATTTTTAAAGCTGATGATTTAAAAAAAGCTATTGACGAAATGTATCGTGTACTTAAACCTCACGGACGCTTAGTAATGAGTGACCCAACATGCGAGCAACCTATGAACGATAGGCTGCGTAACGACGATAGACTGCGTGCATTATGTTTAAGCGGTAGTTTACCAATTGCTGAATATGTTAAAGCGTTAACAGATGCCGGTTTTGGGACAATAGAAATTCGTGCTCGCAAACCGTACCGTATTCTTGACCCAAAAAATTACCCAACAGAAAAATTAATCTACATAGAATCTATTGAAGTTGCAGCCATTAAAGACCCAATGCCAAAAGATGGCCCTTGTATTTTTACAGGTAAAGCAGCAATTTATTTCGGAGACCAAGATTATTTTGATGATAAAAAAGGCCATATTTTATTAAAGAACCAGCCAATTGCTATCTGCGATAAAACCGCTGGAGCTTTAGCAGATTTAGGGCGAGATGACATCTTTATTAGCGAATCGACTTACCATTATGATGGTGGTGGATGTTGCTAAATTTTATTTATAAGTAAATAGTCATCTTTAATTATACTTCTCAATTACAAGAGTCTAAAGAATGAAACAGTTTGTACTTCTTATAATTCTATTTTTAATTACCGCTTGTAGCGGTAATAAAAAAGCTATTGATAATACTGAAGCTAAAAAAGTTGAGCCTAAAGTTGAAATCAAAAAGGATACCGACTTCATGATTAGAGAAGATGTCACTGTTGATAATATTAATCTAAAAAAACTAATGAGCGATTCAATTACCCTAACTAAGGTTAAAGAAGTTTTACCTCGTAAAACCGACTCATTGGAATTTCATCAAGATTTATCAAAACGAACTTTTAATAGTGCTGATGAATTTTGGACTAGTTTTTTAGTAACTCATGTTTCTGACAATGGTAATGTTAATTATGAAACTTTTAGAAAAGATTATAAAGGATTACGTTTTTACATAAAGACGATTCAAAACTTTATACCAAAAGAAAATGCATCTAAAGAAGAAAAATTAGCCTATTGGATAAATGCCTACAACGCTCTAACTATAGATTTAATACTCAGAAACTATCCTCTTAAAAGCATAAAAGAAATTAAAGACCCTTGGAGTCAACGTCTATGGAAGTTTGGGGACAAATGGCTAAATCTTAACCATATTGAGCACAATATTCTCCGCAAAATGGATGAACCACGAATCCATTTTGCTATTGTTTGTGCTTCATACTCTTGCCCAAAACTACAGAATGAAGCGTTTACAGCTTCCAACTTAGACGCACAATTGACAGAAGCTACGAAAGAGTTTTTATGTGATACAGAGCGAAATAATATATCTCAAAACAGTCTTGAACTTTCAAAAATCTTTAAATGGTTTGCCAAAGATTTTAAAACCGAAGGCTCTCTTATTGACTTCTTAAATAAGTATAGGGAGATAGAGATTTCTTCAAAAGCCAAGAAAAGTTTCAAAGACTACAATTGGGGTTTAAATAATTAAAACTTACACTGCATTTAGTTTGTATATACTTTTATGATAAGCATTGTAATCCCTGTTTTAAACGAAGCTAAAACTATAGAAAAACTGCTCAATCACTTGGTGGATTGTGCTGATTTAAAAAATATTTCAGAGATTATAGTGGTTGATGGCGGCAGTACTGACGGCACAAAAAACATTATACAAAATCTCGAATTACGAGTAAAATTACTGACTTCAGAAAAAGGTCGCGCTAAACAAATGAACATCGGAGCAAAAAACTCTAAAGGAAGTATTCTCTATTTTCTTCATGCAGACTCTTTTCCGCCTCCAAATTACGCCCACTACATTATAGAAGAAATCAAAAAAGGAAATAATGCAGGCTGCTTTAGACTTCAGTTTGATAATAAGCATTGGTGGTTAAGACTCGCAAGTTGGTTAACCAAATTTAGATGGCGTGCTTGTCGTGGTGGTGACCAAAGTCAATTTATTACCAAAACACTTTTTGAGGATATTGGTGGTTTTGATGAATCTTACACTATCTATGAAGACAATATTCTAATTAATGAACTCTACAAACGAAAAGAGTTTGTAGTCATAAATAAAAAAAATAAAACCTCAGCGCGTCTATATAAACGCCATGGTATCTGGACAGTACAATACCACTTTTGGACTATCTATGTAAAACGTTGGTTTGGTGCTTCAGCAGATGAATTGTATGCTTATTACAAAAAGTATTTAAACTAAAAATCAGCATATTTAGTGGTTATGGTTTGATTATTGGTTTATCGTTTGATTATTGGCTTCAAATTAATTTTATTTAAAAATTAGAAGCAAATACAGGTACCATTAAATCTATATAATTCTGAAAGAAATTAATAATTACTGTAGTGATTTGTAATCACAGACTCTACAGGTTTGTTTTGAGGTGTAAACATGTGGTTGTCTCTTCCTCCAACTTTATCATGCTTTATAAACCACTTCCAAACAAAACCACCAGCAAACCAATCTTCTTTCCAAAATTCATCAAAAAGTGCTTGCGTTGCATTTACTTGTGCTTGTAGATTAACATTTTTCATACTACGGTCGTAACTCCAAGGTTGCTTTCCTGTATAGTCTACACTTCTATAGCCAAACTCTGCAAACAAAACAGGCTTTTTATTAGCTTTTGAAAGTGCTTGTATAATGGATTTATGTTTTTGCCAACCTTTTATGCAATCTACTACCGTAGGTGTTTTTTTATCGCTTAAAGGAAAATAAGCATCTATCCCAATATAATCCAATTTATTCCAAAACGGTGTTTTTCTAAACTCGTTCCAGTTCGCTGCATATGTTAACTTGCCTTTGTAAGTATTTCTGATATTCTTTATTAATTCTGACCAATATTGAGATCTATATTTTACAAATAATTCAAGCTCTGTTCCTATACAAAATATCTCTGCATTAACTTCTTCCGCCAATTCAGCATATTCCATAATAAAATTTGTGTAAGAGACTTCAAGTTCCTTCCAAGTTTCTTCGGACTGCATCATAATTTCACCCGTAAATTCGCCTCGCCAAACCCAAATTTGGGGTTTAATCATAACTTTAATCTTTGCTTTTCTTAACTCTTCAATATATTGTTTAGCACCTTCACGGGTCTCACCAAACCATTGGCGATCTGTATTATGAATGATTTCTGGATGTTCGAGATTTTTAATAAAACCAAATGGCATTACAGCTGCATAATTTGCATTTACTGCAACTAAAGGCTTTATGTGCGTACTATCTACAGCGTCTCTTGCAGCGACGAAACTAACACCATTAACTTTTTCATTTACAGGAGCGCTCATTGAACAACTCGACAAAACAAATAGCAGCAAAAGATATCTAAGATGATAAACCATATTATAAAAAAATATCTAAATTTAAATAAATTTATGATTGTTATTAAGGTTTTAACAAATCCTTCGACAAATAATTTAACTAATAATCAATATTACATGGAACATATCGTCATTATTGGCAACGGTATTTCTGGAGTCACATTAGCACGTCATGTCAGAAAACTATCCAATAAAAAAATCACCATAGTATCTACTGAAACAGATTACTTCTTCTCACGTACAGCATTAATGTACATATACATGGGACATATGAAGTTTGAGTATACCCAACCTTACGAAAACTGGTTTTGGAAAAAGAACAGAATCGAACTTAAAAAAGGGTATGTAAAAAATGTAGATACCAATAATAAAACTCTTCAATTTGCTGAGGGTGATTCATTAGAGTATGATAAACTAGTGATTGCCGCAGGAAGTAAGCCAAATAAGTTTGGCTGGGTAGGACAAGATTTAGAAGGTGTTATGGGCATGTACCATAAGCAAGATCTAGATAAACTTGAAGAATATGCTCCAAACAATGAAATTTGTAAACGTGCTGTAATTGTTGGTGGAGGATTAATTGGAATTGAATTGGCAGAGATGTTAAACTCTAGAAGTATTCCCGTAACATTTCTGGTACGTGAAAGTAGCTTTTGGAATGGTGTTTTACCAATAGGCGAAAGCGAAATGATTAACAGACACATTAAAAGCCACCATATAGATTTAAGACTTTCTACAAATTTGAAAGAAATAAAATCTGATGAAAACGGAAAGGTAAAATCCGTTATTATTGAAGAAACAGGTGAAGAAATTCCTTGCAACGTTGTTGGACTTACAGCTGGTGTTTCTCCAAACGTTGATTTTTTAAAAGATTCTGAAATAGAGCTTGGTCGTGGCGTAAAAGTAAACCGTTTTCTAGAAACAAATATAAAAGATGTATATGCTATTGGTGACTGCGCGGAACAGCATGAAGCTATTGGTAATCGTCGCCCAATTGAAGCCGTTTGGTATACAGGACGAATGATGGGCGAAACTTTAGCACAAACCATTTGTGGAAACCACATTGAATACAAACCAGGACATTGGTTTAATTCTGCAAAGTTTATGGATATTGAATATCAAACTTATGGCTGGGTATTTAGTGAACGTAACAAAAAGGACGAAGAAGCTCATTTTCATTGGAAACACGAAGATGACACCAAGTGTATCACAGTAGCTTATCATAAAGACACTAATAAATTTTTAGGCATCAATACCTTTGGTATTCGCATGCGACATGAAACTTTTGACACATGGTTAACCGAAGAACGGGATGTTGACTATGTTATAAACAATTTGTCAGAGGCTAATTTTGACCCTGAATTTTATAATAAATTCGAAAAAGATATTCTTTCTGCCTACAACCAAAACTTACAAACCGCTTAACCATGAGTAACAAAATAAATCACAGCATGTCTTTGGCTAAACCTGATGCTCTAGACATTACTACAAAACAAAAAGTAGCTTTAGCTATTGGTATTACTGGTCTTTTTATATTAACACTTGCATTATTAAATACCAATTTTCCTAACAAAGCATTATTTCTAACCTTGTCTTTAGGTTTTATTATTATAGGAACGGTTATTTATTCTCGTGAAGCGTATTTAACAAAATTAGAAGGTATTAAAAATGATGGACAATGGTTTAAATCTATTTCCTCAAGAGGAGTTTGGGGTTGGATTCTTGGGTTAGTGCTTACTAGTTTTTACATCGTACTATACTTCTATCCAAAATATCTAGGTTTGAGACAAGGCGTTGACGGCGGTAACACTGGACTGATTTCTTTATTCGACCCTTTAAGTCAACTACTATCTGGCAGAAATGCAAGTCAATGGTTCGTTTACGGTACACTTTACACATTAGCTATCTTAGCATTTGGCTATAAATTTATTTTAAAATATAGACATAATCGTTACCAACAAATTCGTACTGTTTCGGTGATGTTTTTTCAATTAGGGTTTGCCTTTTTAATCCCAGAATTCATGTACGTCATGAATAATGACCTACCTTACTATGATCTCAAAAGTATTTGGCCACTTAACTATTATCTTTTTGACGAATGGTCTGTTAATGCCTTTCTATCAAACGGAAATATTGGATTAGCACTCTTAGTTTTTGGTATATTATCCATATTTGTAATAACTCCAATTCTTACATATAAATTTGGAAAACGATTTTATTGTTCCTGGGTTTGTGGTTGTGGCGGATTAGCAGAAACTGCAGGAGACTCATTCAGACACTTATCCTCCAAAAAGATATCTGCTTGGAAATTAGAACGCTGGTTAGTACATAGCGTTTTGGTCTTTTCTGTAGTGATGACTACAGCTATGGTATACACTTATTTGGGTTACGATAAAAATGATTTCTGGTTAACTAGAGATGTATTTATAAGTTTTATTATTGGGTTTTTAACACTAGTTTTTGTTAGTGTTATGTATTTTAAACGTCAAGAATTAGGTAAAGATGCAAGAGCTGGTGCTATAGGGTTCTTTATTACAATTGTGTTACTACTTATTTTACACTTTACTGGAACAACTGAACATGTATTTTATATTAAAAGTGGCGCTCTTAGATCAGCATACGGTATTTACATCGGCTCTATATTTTCAGGTGTTATAGGTACAGGTTTTTATCCAATATTAGGTAATCGTGCTTGGTGCCGTTTTGGTTGTCCAATGGCAGCAATTCTAGGTTTTCAACAACGTTTATTTTCAAAATTTAGAATTACGACCAACGGTGGACAATGTATCTCTTGCGGTAATTGCTCAAACAGTTGCGAAATGGGTATCGACGTTAGACACTATGCACAAAAAGGGGAAAACATTGTACGTTCTAGTTGTGTAGGTTGTGGGATTTGCTCTGCTGTTTGTCCTCGTGGCGTACTTAAACTAGAAAACGATTCTATGAAAGGTCGTATTAATCCTACTGAGATTCTTTTAGGGAACGATGTTAACCTTATGGATTTAGTTAATCAAAAATAAGAAATTGTATTTTTACAATTCTAACTAAACTTATATTCCTTTTGGTAAAAGTTATCATTCCAGCCTACAATGAAGAAGCATCTATTCCTCTAGTCATAGCAGATATTCCTAAAGTTGTTGAAGAAATTATAGTCGTAAGTAATAACTCTACAGACAACACCGAAATAAACGCTTTAAATGCAGGCGCTACAGTATTGGTTGAAAACAAAAAAGGTTATGGTTACGCCTGTCTTAAGGGCATGGAGTACATTGCTAGCTTAGACGAAACTCAAAAGCCAGATATCATCGTATTTTTAGATGGAGATTATAGCGATTACCCAGAGGAATTAACAAAAATTATTACTCCTATTATTGAAGATGATATTGATTTTGTTATTGGCGCAAGAGATAAAAATTTACGAGAAGAGGGTAGCATGACTGGACCTCAAATTTTCGGGAATTGGCTAGCGACAAGCCTAATGAAACTCTTCTTTGGTTCAACTTTTACAGACCTAGGACCATTCAGAGCCATAAAATACGATAAGCTTCTAGCCCTAGAAATGGAAGACAAAACCTACGGTTGGACGGTCGAGATGCAACTCAAAGCCTTAAAACGAAAATACAGTTACAAAGAGATACCGGTAAATTATCGCAACAGAATAGGCGTCTCAAAAGTTTCAGGAACCGTAAAAGGTGCTATATTTGCAGGCGTAAAAATCCTATCATGGATTTTTAAATACAGCTTTAAATAATGTTCTTAGAATACACCATAATCGCCATCTACACGATAGCCATCTTACTTATTTTTATGTATGCTTTGGCGCAACTTAACTTGCTTTATAATTACTTGTCTTCAAAAAAGAAAAAAGACACTTGCGAAAAGTTTGATATTACAATTCCAGATGAAATCCCTTATGTAACCATACAACTACCTGTTTTTAATGAGATGTATGTTATGGATAGACTTCTTGATAACATAGCTTTAATTGAATATCCAAAAGAAAAATTAGAAATACAAGTCCTTGACGATTCTACCGACGAAACAGTAGAAAGTACCAGACAACATATTGAAAACTTAGCCGAAACGGGATTAGACATTAAACACATTACGCGCACAGACAGAAGCGGATTTAAAGCCGGTGCACTAAAAGAAGGACTTAAAATTGCTAAGGGTGAATTTATCGCCATTTTTGACGCAGATTTTTTACCAAAACCCAATTGGCTTAAACGTACGATTCCCTATTTTAAAAATGACAAAGTCGGCGTTGTACAAACGCGTTGGGGGCACATTAATAGAAATTATTCCTTACTTACAAAAATTCAAGCTTTTGCATTAGATGCTCACTTTACTTTAGAACAAGTAGGTAGAAATAGCAAAGGGCATTTTATTAACTTTAACGGTACTGCAGGTGTTTGGCGCAAAGCATGTATTCTAGATGCTGGTAATTGGGAAGGCGATACACTAACGGAAGATTTAGACCTAAGTTACCGTGCACAACTAAAAAATTGGGAATTTAAATATCTGGAAGATGTGGAAACTCCAGCTGAATTACCTGTAGTGATAAGCGCAGCACGCTCACAACAATTCCGTTGGAATAAAGGTGGTGCTGAAAACTTTAGAAAAATGTTGAAGCGCGTTATAACTTCTAAAAACATCTCAACTAAAACAAAGATTCATGGACTATTACATTTACTAAATAGCACCATGTTTTTAAGCATATTTACAGTTGCCATATTGAGTATTCCAATGCTTTACATTAAGAATGAGTATGCACATTTACGCAACTACTTTTACATTATGAGCTTCTTTGTAACTAGTACTATTATCTTTTTTGTTTGCTATTGGTTTATGTACAAAAATATTTATGGTAGCGGATTCAAAAAGTTCTTCAGTTATATAGGAATGTTCTTCACGTTTTTCTCAATAGCTATGGGCTTTTCTTTACACAACTCAATCGCAGTTATAGAAGGACATATGGGCAAACGTAGTGAATTTGTACGTACTCCAAAATTTAATATAAGTACTTTAAAAGACTCTTGGAAAGGCAATAAATACTTACGTAAAAAAGTATCTCCTCACGTAATTATCGAAGGCTTATTAATGCTTTACTTTGGTTTTGGTATGTACAGTGCTTTTGTTGTTGGTGACCAAGGCGGTGATTTTGGGTTATTTCCGTTTCACTTAATGCTTTTTATTGGTTTTGGTTATGTCTTTTTTAAATCATTAAGTTCTAAAGCTTAATTGTTTTTAAGCTAAATTTAAGATTCAATTTAGCTTATGCTTTTAAATTTAACTTTTTTAAAATACAATAAAACACCTCTGGTTTGCGTATTACTAAGCTTAATATTGTATGCTACCTTTGCGTATGATTTAGTCCGTACAGAAGCTACCAAACTAGTATTACTTTACCTTTTATTATTTGTTATAGCTTACATATTAAAGAAATCTGCAGGCTTCAATTTTGCTTTTTTAGTTTTAGCTTCAGTTTTAATTCGGTTAATTTTCTTACCAGTAATCCCAAATCTATCACAAGATTTTTACCGCTTTATCTGGGATGGCCGCATGCTTTTTGAAGGCTTTAATCCTTACTTATACACACCAGAATCATTTATTCAAAATAAAGAGTTCCCCATTGCTCAAGCACAAGAATTGTATATGGGCATGGGCGCATTAAGTGCTTCACACTTCACCAATTATCCTCCGATTAATCAACTCTGCTTTTATATTGCCGCTTTATTTTCAGGAAAAAGTATTACTGGTGCCATAATTACTTTAAGACTTTTAATTATTGCTGCCGATATTGGTACACTTTATTTTGGCAAAAAACTTTTAAAAGCCTTAAAACTTCCCTCTAGTCGTATTTGGTTTTATATTTTAAATCCATTCATTATTATAGAATTAATAGGTAATCTCCATTTTGAAGGTGTTATGATTTTCTTCCTCATTTGGAGTTTATATTTGTTATATTCTTGCAAGTGGAAATTAGCTGCTGTAATATTGGCTTGTTCTATCTCTGTAAAGTTAATTCCATTGATGTTTTTACCAATTTTTGTCGGTTGGTTTTGGAAAAAGAAAAAAGATTCTTCGACTACGCTCAGAATGACGAATCTGATTTTGTTTTACATCATTGTTATTGGTACATCCATCATTCTATTTCTTCCTTTTTTCTCTTTAGATTTTATAAATAATTACTCTAAAACCGTTGGCCTTTGGTTTAGTAATTTTGAATTTAACGCCAGTATTTACTATATCGCTAGAGAAATTGGTTATTGGATTACGGATTACAATGAAATTAAAACGATGGGCAAAATTCTACCTGTAATTGCTCTGCTTATTATTCTATATCTTTCATTCTTTAAAAGAAATACCGATGTCCCAAAATTGGTAAGTTCAATACTTTTAGCATTTACTTGCTATCTCTTTTTAAGTACAACGGTTCATCCTTGGTACATAGCTACATTAGTTGTTTTATGTGTATTTACAAGATATAGATTCCCATTAGTTTGGAGTGTGGTAATTGTATTGAGTTATCTGTCTTATCTAAATATTGGAACAGCCGATAAGTCCGAGAATCTTTGGATAATAGCTATTGAATACGCTATTGTATTTTTAGTATTTATTTGGGAAGTTATTTTAAGGAAGCCTATTACAATTTAATCTTACTCATCAAAATCTTCATAGTTATCTTCTTCATAATTCTGCATAGTTACTGCTAATTTGGCACTTACTTTAACCACATACTTAGTATCCTCGATAATAACCTCTACCGCTTCTACAATTTCGTTCTTAGCATTTTTGAATATATCCTAAAACCAAATAAAAAATACAAGAATATTACACTCCTTATTGATGATGGTATAAGTACTAAAACTGTAAAGCCGGATTTAGTTGATTTTCAAAATCAAAAACTTAAGCTTACACATATTTTAAAAAAATATGGACAATACGACATACATCTTAAAATTGACAAACAACTTATAGCTACATATGTTTTTGGGTGAAACGCTTAAACAACTAAGAAGGTTAGAAAAAGAATCCAAAACTTCCCGTGATTCCGAAACGTCTAGCATCAGGTAAATCAAGATAATTACCTCTAAAGTTGAAGTCTATTCGTAATACCTTAAAGATATTGGCCACACCAAAACTGTACTCATAGTAGACCCTGGAGTTTGGTGCGCGTAGCATTATTTGGGCTGGGTTTCCTGTAGTACTTAACAATCTGTTTTCATCTGATAATTCTCCCCACACACCTCTTAAGCCTAGAATTGCTCTAAGGTTGTACTTTTTTAAAAAAGGTATGCGTGAAAACACACGTCCGTTAAAATTATGTTCTACGTGTAAAGAAGTATATGTATCGGTTACAAACTCGTAAAAATCTAACTGTGGGAATGTGTTATAAATAGAAAAGAAAGTTTGGTTACCTGGCACAACACTAAGCAATGCTAATGGAACTTCGCCAAATGTTTTGCCTGCTTCTAAAGATGTGGTTAATCTTCCAAAACCACCAACTTGCCATGGTTGAATGTAGGAAAACTGAACTTTAGTATAATCAAAATCACTATTTAAAAATCCTTCATCTCCTCGACTTAATTGGGCGAATAAGCGTGCAAAATTATCATTCTTCTCTTTACGTTCTACTCCAAAACCTGTCATTTGACGTTGCGGATAATAGGCTAATGAGAGTCGTGTTTCAAACTGGCTAACTTCAGATGAAATTCCTGTTGATGAGTTGGTATCGTTGTAATCTAAACTAAATGTGGGTGACGCTGAACTTAAAGTTCTGTAACTTCCATCTAGTCGAAACACTACATTTCGTAATGGCTCTATGGAAAAACCAAGATTAGACAAATTAATATTAGTCAACTTGTCATTGGCGCCAGTAGTTATTACTGCTGAAGATGCTAAACTCCGCCCTAAAACATCTGTAGAACTCGTTAAACTTGCACCTATTTGCTCAACATCGCGGCGATTACCTCCAAAAATGGTCAACCTACTTTTTTTGTCTAAAAGCCATTTTCCAGAAATACCGTATTTAAACTTATCATCTCTAAATCCGTAGGCCAAAAAACCCTCTAATCGCCACAAATCATTTGGCCCTCGATATGTTCTTCCACCTCCACGGAGCCGTAATCCTTCAACATCATTGAAGCCAAATGTAGAGAATATGGGACCATAATCCATTTTTAGATTAGGTATTTCTATATATCCCGATGCCAGAATACTTCCCAAGTTGTAAAGACGCTTAAACTTCTTTACAGTCTTCAAAGTATCCAACATCTTATAAACACCCTTTTCATCTTTATTTAGTGCTTCTAACCTATTCTGTTGCCAAAAATCATCCTCACGGTTATAGACGTCTGCATCGTAATTATAGACTTCGGTATCATAGTATTCATTGTCTTTTGGAATATCGAATTTGTAATTATCATAAAGCGTGGTTCGCTTGCCATAAACACCTCGTGATTTTTCCTTTTTATTTAAAGCGAAGTCAGATAAAAAGTAATCGCGCTTAATTAAGAATACAGAATCATTAAGTACTTCAAACTCTTGTTCAATATAGATTTCTTTGACCCAATTAATATTGGCACTTTTTGAAGCCTGAAGATTAATTTCCTTTATAGCATAAGTTGAATCATTGACCCAAAAATCACCTTTAAAAGTTAATTCATTTTTTCGTCTTGGGTAATAAATAATATTATAGCACCATTTGTTATCTATAAAAGCACTATCAGATAACACATAGTTATAAGTTTGAACTCCAGTGCGACTTAACGGACTCACAAAACTTTTGTCAAAGAACTTTAAGTAATTATCATAGACATCATAATCAGAATATAAATCGTCTATAAAATCTATAATAATTTGATTGTTACTAAAGCCAGAGTTTTTGTTTCCAACTAAGTCTTCACGCTTTTTACCTAGCTCGTTATCACCTGATACCTTTTTTACAGATTCATTTAAGAAAATAGGTAAATAAGTTTTTCCAGTAACACGTGAGGTATCTACTTCTTCAAAAACAAACTCCATACCTCTGAAAAGCTTACTTTTTATGAGCGTACTATCAATTGTATTTAGGTCAAATTCAACTTTTTCGTATTGGTCGTATTCGTATTGTTTAAATTGTTTAACACCATTTTGTCGCTTGCGCTCCCATATCTTTTTTAAAATACGAATAGCAGGATTCTCAGATGCTTTTTTAGATTGTTTTCCTGTAACAATAACCACAGCATCCAAAGTAGCTGCTTCTTCTTTTAACGTAAATTTTACGTCGTAGTTAACTCGCTTAGACAACTTATAAGTTTGTATTTCAAAACCTAAAAAAGAAATTTCTAATTCATCCCAGTTTTCATCAGATTCTAGGTAAAATTTACCATCTTCATTGGTTATTGTTCCAACAGTAGAACCTTTAAAGATTACACTTGCAAAAGCAATAGGTTGGTTACTCTCATCAAAGACATAACCGCTAACTTTGGTCTGAGCCAAAGTAATTATTGAATTTAAAGTTATAAGAAGTAGGAGTAATTTATGCTTCATAATCAAAAAACTTCATCAGCTACTGTATTAAATAGTACTACAATAGAGGATGAAGTTTATTAAACGCAGAAAACTGCAATTTATTTATTTATACAATACTTTTTTCACCGCTTTTATAACTTCATTATGGTCTGGTAACCATTCTGCGAATAATACTGGTGAATATGGTGCTGGCGTATCTGCCGTATTTATTTTTACAATAGGCGCATCGAGATAATCAAAGGCTTCAGACTGTACTAAATATGTGATTTCAGTGGCTACATTTCCAAATGGCCATGCTTCTTCCAAAACTACCAATCTGTTTGTTTTCTTTACAGATTCTAAAATAGTTTTTCTATCCATGGGACGAACTGTACGCAAATCTATAATTTCACAAGAAATACCATCTTTCTCTAATTCTTCTGCCGCTTTGTAAGCCTCTTTTATAATTTTGCCAAATGATACAATCGTAACATCTGTACCCTCGCGTTTAATTTCTGCTACGCCTAATGGTATTGTGTATTCGCCTTCTGGCACTTCACCCTTATCGCCGTACATCTGTTCGCTTTCCATAAAAATAACTGGATCATCATCTCTAATGGCGGATTTCAACAACCCTTTTGCATCGTATGGATTAGATGGCACAACCACCTTTAATCCTGGTGTATTTGCGAACCAACTTTCAAAAGCTTGCGAGTGCGTTGCAGCTAACTGACCTGCAGATGCTGTTGGACCTCTGAAAACGATTGGACATTTTAACTGTCCGCCAGACATCTGTCTAATCTTTGCAGCATTGTTTATAATTTGGTCGATACCTACTAGGGAGAAATTAAATGTCATATACTCAACAATTGGTCGATTGCCGGTCATCGTAGAGCCGATAGCAATACCTGCAAAACCAAGTTCTGCAATAGGTGTGTCAATAACACGCTTAGCACCAAACTCATCAAGCATACCTTTAGATGCTTTATAAGCACCATTATATTCAGCAACTTCTTCACCCATTAAATAAATGCTTTCATCTCTGCGCATTTCTTCGCTCATTGCCTCACAAATTGCTTCTCTAAATTGAATTGTCTTCATTCTTTTCTTTTTATAGTAAGAACAAAAATAGCAATAAAACAAAAATTAAAGCTGTGAAAGTTTTTAAAAATTTATTATGCACGCATAGTAAATATTCAAAAAAAAGTATTTATCTTCGTATCCACTTAATTTAAAGGTAGTTTTCATATCTAAAACCCTGTAAAATAAAGTGTTTCAGAATGTTTTACGATAACGTTATCGTAAAAAAACTAAAGTTATAAAAACAAAAAAGAATAGATTATGAAGATTTTAGTGTGTATTAGTCACGTACCGGATACGACTTCAAAAATCAATTTCACAGAAGGTGATACAAAATTTGACACAAACGGTGTACAATATGTAATTAACCCAAATGATGAATTTGGTTTAACTCGCGCCATGTGGTTTAAAGAAAAACAAGGAGCATCTGTCGATGTTGTAAATGTTGGTGGTGCTGAAACAGAACCTACTTTACGTAAAGCCTTAGCTATTGGTGCCGATTCTGCTATCCGTGTAAATACGGAAGCTAAAGATGGGTTTGCAGTTGCAAAAGAATTAGCAAAAGTAGTTACAGATGGTGGTTATGACTTAGTAATTGCCGGAAGAGAATCTATTGATTATAATGGCGGCATGGTTCCTGGAATGTTAGCCTCTTTAACAGGAGCAAATTTTGTCACCAACTGTATCAATCTGGAAGTTGATGGTACAAATGCAAATGCTACAAGAGAAATTGATGGCGGTAAAGAAACTGTAATTACAACTCTTCCTTTAGTCATTGGTGGCCAAAAAGGTTTAGTTGAAGAAAGTGATTTGCGCATACCAAACATGAGAGGGATTATGATGGCACGTAAAAAGCCATTAAATGTTGTTGAACCTGTAGGTGCAAATGCCGAAACCTTAGCAAGTAGTTTTGAAAAGCCTGCGCCAAAAGGTGCAGTTAAATTAGTTGATGCTGATAATATAGATGAGTTAATAAACTTACTTCATAACGAAGCGAAGGTAATTTAATCTTCAGCTAGGATTTAAGTTTTAATTATTTAAAAAAGAAATTATGTCAGTTTTAGTATATACAGAATCAGAAAACGGAAAATTAAAAAAAGCGGCTCTAGAATGTGTCTCTTACGCAAAAGCTATTGCCGATGAAATGGGAACTAGCGTAACTGCAGTTGCTGTTAATACAGAAAACACAGACGCTTTAGGAAATTTCGGAGCATCTAAAGTTCTTAATGTAAAAAACGGTGCTTTAAAAACATTTAATGCAAAGAAATTTGCTGGTGTTATTGAGCAAGCGGCAAAGCAAGAAGATGCAAAAGTTGTGGTTCTAAGCTCAAGTGCAGACAGCAAGTATTTAGCACCATTATTAGCCGTTAGCTTAGAAGCAGGTTATGTTTCTAACGTGGTTGAAAAGCCATCAAGCCTAGCACCTTTTACTGTAAAACGTACAGCATTTACCAACAAAGCATTCGCCAACACAGAAATTTCAACAGATGTTAAGCTTATAGGACTATCTAACAATTCTTTTGGCTTGGTAGAATCTGGAGGTTCTGCTTCTGTAGAAGAGTTTTCAGCTTCTGTCATAGATTCTGGAGTAACTGTAGAATCTGTTGATAAAGCCGTTGGAAAAGTAACTATTGCTGATGCAGATGTTGTAGTCTCAGGTGGTCGCGGATTAAAAGGTCCTGAAAATTGGGGATTGGTTGAAGATTTAGCAGAAGTCCTTGGTGCAGCAACAGCTTGTTCTAAACCAGTTTCGGATTTAGGATGGCGCTCTCATGGAGAACACGTTGGGCAAACGGGAAAGCCTGTGGCAACTAACCTTTACATTGCCATTGGTATTTCTGGTGCCATACAACATTTAGCAGGTATCAGTGCCTCTAAAGTAAAAGTCGTTATTAACACCGACCCAGAAGCACCTTTCTTCAAAGCTGCTGATTATGGGGTTGTTGGTGACGCGTTTGAAGTAGTTCCTGTACTCACAGAAAAACTAAGAGCTTTTAAAGCACAAAACGCATAGTTTTTGCGTTTAAAAATAGATTAAAGAACCGTTTAGATGAATCCATTAGTTGGTAAATTCAAAATTTAAACGGTTCTTTGTATTTTACAAGATATATAGATATTTCAAAGTTTTTTCGAAATATTTAAAATATCGATTACCGAGTAAACTATGAGTTTAGTACGCTTAAACATAAAAGGCATTTCTTACAGCCAGACGCAAAATGGCGCATATGCTTTAATCTTAAATGAGGTTGATGGCGACCGTAAACTACCTATTGTGATAGGTGCTTTTGAAGCACAATCTATAGCCATTGCTCTAGAAAAAGAGATTCGTCCACCTCGCCCTCTTACTCATGATTTATTCAAGAATTTCTCAGACCGCTTTAACATTGTGGTTAAACAAGTGATTATCCACAAGCTCGTAGACGGCGTATTTTATTCAAGTCTTATTTGCGAACGTGATACTATTGAAGAAATTATTGATGCACGCACAAGCGATGCTATTGCTTTAGCATTACGCTTTCATGCACCAATATTTACCTATAAAAATATCTTGGACAAAGCTGGCATTTATCTTAAAGTCAATCCTAATAAGGATGAAAAAGATGATGATAGTATTTTAATGGATGAGCTTATTGCTGAAGAGATTGAAACTGCTGCATTCGGTGAGGACATCTATAAAGAAAAAACTCTAGAAGAACTCAATACGCTTTTAGACGAAGCAGTTGCTAATGAAGACTATGAAACTGCTGCTAAGATAAGAGATGAAATCTCTAAGCGTTAAATTAATAATTAATGAAAAATTTTCTATTAGCTATTGTAGCTATTTTTTTTGGATTAACTCAACTTAATGCAAAGAATTATCAAGAAGTTCAACAAGACACTCTAGAGGTTAAACCAAATGAATTAAAATCTATACAAATTTCTGAAATCAAGGATAATAAAATTAATGATTGGCAACTGAATAGTTATACCATTTATGAAAAATATCCAGACAGTGTCTCAATAGAAAAAAAGTTTGTTAAAGGAAAGGAATTTTTAAATCTAGGTAAAAATGGAAAATATACTGCCATACTAAACAATATATTCAAAAAAGGTGTTTGGCTTCAAAACAATAACTTAATTGTATTTAAACAAAAAGCACCAACAACTGTTGATGTATACTATGAAATCATTAGTCAAGACTCTACTTCTTTAAAATTAAAAAACGGAAATGACGTATTAATCTATGTGTCTTCAAATCATCCAGATTATCTTCCAAAGGAAGAGGTTAAAGATACTATAATTGAGAGTAAAGGCTTTTCCATAACTAGTTTATGGCGAGGCGTTTTAGGAATGATAACTCTTATTTTTATTGCCTTTTTATTTAGCAGTAACCGTAGAGCCATCAATTGGAAAACTGTAGGAATTGGTCTTGCCTTTCAACTCATAATTGCAATTGGCGTTCTTAAAGTAGGCTTTATTAAAACTGTTTTTGAAAGTGTTGGACAAGTTTTTATAAATATACTTGACTTTACCAGAGCAGGTAGTGAATTCTTATTTAGCGGTGTAATGGATGTCAATTCTTACGGCTTCATCTTTGCCTTTCAAGTGTTACCTACTATTTTATTTTTCTCTGCATTAACATCTGTACTATTTTATCTGGGCGTTATCCAAAAAGTAGTCAAAGCCTTTGGTTGGTTATTATCCAAACTCCTTAAAATATCTGGCGCAGAGAGTTTAAGTGTTGCTGGTAATATTTTCTTAGGTCAAACCGAAGCGCCTCTTTTAATTAAGGCCTATTTAGAAAAGATGAATAAGTCAGAAATTCTTCTCGTCATGATTGGTGGTATGGCAACCGTAGCAGGTGCAGTACTTGCAGCTTATATTGGTTTCCTGGGTGGTGATGACCCAAAATTACAGTTATTCTACGCAAAACACTTATTAGCCGCGTCGGTAATGGCAGCTCCTGGTGCAATCGTAATTTCAAAAATATTATTCCCACAAACTGAAAAAATCAATACGGACGTTTCAGTATCTCAAGAAAAAATTGGTTCTAATATTTTAGAATCTATTGCAAATGGTACTACCGAAGGCTTAAAGTTAGCCGTAAATGTTGGTGCTATGCTTTTGGTTTTTGTTGCTTTTATTGCTATGATTAATGGCATACTTGGAGGTATTGGAGATATCACATCGATTAATGCATGGGTTGTGGCGAATACACCTTACCAATCCTTATCATTAGAATTAATTTTAGGGTACACCTTTGCACCACTAATGTGGCTTATTGGTGTTGCACAAGAAGATATGGCGCTTATGGGGCAACTCTTAGGTATAAAATTAGCAGCTAGTGAATTCATAGGTTACATCCAGCTAGCAGACTTAAAAAATGTCGCTAACGCAACACACTTAAACTATAACAAATCTGTAATTATGGCAACATACATGCTTTGCGGCTTTGCCAATTTTGCCTCTATTGGTATCCAAATTGGAGGTATTGGTTCATTAGCTCCAGGTCAGCGCAAGCAACTCTCTAAGTTTGGAATGAAAGCTTTAATTGGAGGAACTATCGCTTCTTTGATTTCAGCTACTATTGCAGGAATGATTATCGGATAAGCTTATTTTCTTGCACAAATTATTATCAATCAAAAATTTTAAATAGTACTCATGATTAAAAGACTACTTATTATTATTTTGGGATTATCATTCACATCTATGAATGCCCAGTTTATCAAAGAAAAATCCATTAATACATCTGTAGGATTTGGTCTTAGTGCACCTTACGAAGATATAGATGTCTATGGTTCGGGTTTTTATGCACAAGGCGAATTGGTATTAAAGGCTGCGTCTTGGGTAGATTTTAGACCTTATGCTGGTGTTATCTTAACAAAAGACCGAGACAACAATGACTCTTCTTTGCCACCGGAACTAAAATCAACAGCAAATGCATTTATGACTGGTTTAAAAACAAGAATTAAAGCACCAATTCCATATGTTTCACCTTTTATTGAAATAGGCGTGGGTTTTTCTGTTGGTTCGTTTGAAACTGTAACTTTTACTCAAAACATTAATAAGAGTGGTTTTTTGTTTCATATACCATTTTCTTTAGGTCTTGAACTTGGTAAAAATCATAACGTAGATTTAGCATTCACTTATTACTTTCATGAAAGTGCAGAACAATTTTCTGGAGCATTTGCCGTTGGTATAAATTTTCCATTAGGGAAATAAAACTCCTATTTCATTCAATTTTAGTTAATAACTTTTAATATCATTAAAAGCCTTAAACATCTTCGTTTAAGGCTTTTTTTTATTTTTAACTCCATTAATAATGATGACGAAATAATGAAGCAATACCACGACTTAGTAAAACACGTTTTAGCTGAAGGTAATCAAAAAGGTGATAGAACAGGCACCGGAACCAAAAGTGTGTTTGGTTACCAAATGCGATTTGATTTAAGCGAAGGTTTCCCAATGGTAACTACTAAGAAATTACATCTTAAATCTATTATTTACGAATTACTTTGGTTCTTAAAAGGTGATACAAACATTAATTACCTTACCAAAAACGGTGTACGTATCTGGAATGATTGGGCAGATGAAAATGGAGATTTAGGTCCTGTATATGGTCATCAATGGCGAAATTGGAATAATGACGAAATTGATCAAATAAAAGAAGTAGTTGAGACTTTAAAGAATAATCCTAACAGCCGCCGAATGATGGTTTCTGCTTGGAATCCTTCGGTTATGCCAGATACATCAAAATCGTTCTCTGAAAATATAGCTAATGGAAAAGCAGCGCTTCCGCCATGCCATGCGTTTTTTCAGTTTTATGTAGCCGATGGAAAATTATCTTGCCAATTGTATCAACGCAGTGCCGATATCTTTTTAGGTGTACCTTTTAATATTGCGTCTTATTCGCTTTTTACAATGATGATGGCACAAGTTTGTGGTTACCAGCCAGGAGATTTTATTCACACATTTGGTGATGCACATATCTACAATAATCATACGGAGCAACTAGAACTACAATTATCTAGAGACATTAGACCTTTACCAAAAATGATTCTTAATCCCGATATCAACAATATTTTTGATTTTGATTTTGAAGATTTTACACTTGTAGATTATAATCCTCACCCACATATTAAAGGTGCTGTTGCAGTGTAGATTATGAAGAAGATTATCTATTTATTTTCAATATGCTTCTTATGACAAAATATGTCTTATTTGTAGTTATCATATTTTCGTTTAATTTCTCATTTTCTCAAAACGAAAAAGAAAAGCAAGAAGAAAAAATACTTCAGATTATAAAAGATGTACCAATCTACAAAGGTTGTAAAAAACACAATACCGCCACTAAAAAAAAGAGGTGCATGGCTAAAAAAATTGAAAAATTAGTGTCAAGTAAATTTGATACTAGAGTTGCCGATAACTTAAAACTATCAAACTCATTAATCAGTGTGATTGTCACTTTTAATATCAATACTAATGGAGAAGTCACAGATATTAAAGCTAAAGGTCCTCATAAAATAGTTGAAGATGAAGCCATTCGTGTAATTAGCCTAATTCCTAAAATGAGACCTGGGCGCTTACATGGTAAAGCGGTTACTGTACCATATACGTTTCCTATAAAATTCATACAATATCAGTAGTTAAAAGGCTTCAAAATTGAAGCCTTTTTATCAAATATTTAATATTGACTTACAAATTTAGCACCCCATTTTCTGCGGCAGCAAAATCATTCCAAGCATACCCATCTGCTTGCTCGTCGTTAAGATAAGAGCCATCAATTACATACCTAAACTCATGTGAACTTTCGCTCGGTAAATCTAATGTCCCTTTAAACGTTCCATTTTTTAACTTTTTTAATTCTGTAGCTTCAGTATTCCACTCGTTAAAGCTTCCAACAACTGCCACATTTTTTGCCTCTTTTGCAGAAACAGAAAATGTTACTTTACAAACTGGCTTAGTTTTTAAATACTGTTTTTTAATTGCCATGATAATCGATTTAATTAATACCCAAATTTATAAAAGAATTTAACTGACAAGTTATAATTAAGAGTAAAGTCGAAAGAATTACCAATTTTTTAAAATTGAATACTTTAAAGACAATTATCATCAATTTTAAAGGTGAAATTATATGCTTTCAACAACGAAGAATAGCACCTTTATCCGCTGACTTTCAACTACATCGTTTTCGAAATTTAATCTAAACACGTAACCTTTATTTACGCTATCGATTTCGTAAAAAAAAAGTATCTTTATCTTATAAAAAATGCAGATGTTCAGTAAAAAGAAACAAACCTCTACCATAGATAAAGATCAATTAGAGCTTATTGAAAATGCTCAAAAACGCATTAAACAAAAAAAACGCTTGTATATTCATTTCGTAGTTTTTTTAATTGGAGCTATATTTTTAATTATAGCTAATACCGTTTTAGGGATTGGTAAAGATTTCACAATAGCAGGAATCAATTGGTTTGTTTATGCCATTTTAGCTTGGCTATTTTTATTTTTATACCATTTTATCAATGTGTTTATCACAAATAAATTTATGGGTAAGGATTGGGAAAAACAGCAACTTGATAAATTGGTTACTAAACAAGAACAACGCATCGATAAACTAAAAAACAACTTCTTAAAAGAAGAAACTAAAATCGCCCAAACCCAAGCTTATAATGAAGCTAAAGCAATTTCAACGAGTGATAAAAAAAAAGCAACTGAACTTACCATCATAGTTGCTGCTGGAGAGCGTAACGCTATCGGTAAGGATAACGACCTCATTTGGCACTTAAGTGATGACTTAAAACGTTTTAAAAAACTTACAAACGGACATCATATTATAATGGGACGCAAAACTTTTGAAAGCTTCCCTAAACCTCTACCAAATAGAACACATATTGTTATTACAAGACAGAGTGATTATCAAGTACCAGAAGGTGTAATTGTCGTGAATTCTTTTGCTGATGCTCTTGATGCTGCGCATAAAGATGATAATCCATTTATCATTGGTGGTGGCGAAATCTACAAACAAGCAATGGCATTGGCAGATAAGCTAGAAATTACAAGAGTACATGCCACTTTTGAGGATGCCGACACATTTTTTCCAGAAATTGACAGTAGTAAATGGAAAGAAGTCAATCGAACTACTCATGATGCGGATGATAAACATGCCCATGCGTTTTCTTTCATAACCTATGAGAAGAAATAATTGTAATCACCTTAGTTATTAATTTAACTAAGGTGTTTTCTTTTAATTAGCTTTGCAACATGATAAAAACTTTGCAACTCCGCATCAATCTACATCAAGAAGCACAACCTGATGGACTGCTTAATAAAGCAGCTTACGATTTAGATATAAAACCTTCTGAAATTTCTGGGATTAAAATCCTAAGAAAATCTATTGATGCACGTAAAAAAAACATCATGTTTAATTACAAGGTTGAAGTTTATATTAATGAGCCCGTTCCCGAGGATTCCGATTATCATTTCGATTATAAAGATGTCTCTAATGCGAAGCCTATTCATATCATAGGTTTTGGACCAGCAGGTATGTGGGCGGCATTACGTTGCATTGAATTAGGATTTAAACCCATTGTTCTGGAACGTGGTAAAAACGTACGCGACCGGCGTCGCGATTTAAAAGCAATTAACCAAGACCATTTTGTTAATGAAAATTCTAATTACTGTTTTGGCGAAGGCGGTGCAGGCACATATAGTGATGGCAAATTATACACACGTAGTTTAAAGCGTGGCGATGTCCGTCGTATTTTCGAGAGCCTTGTCTACCATGGTGCTACAGAACAAATCTTGATCGATGCACATCCGCACATTGGTACCAATAAACTACCAAAAGTCGTTAAGAATATTAGAGAAACTATTCTTAAATATGGTGGCGAAGTCCATTTTGAAACTCGAGTTACTGACTTCATTATAAAGGATAATAGAGTCATCGCTATTCAACTTCAAAATGGAAAGGAACTAAATACCGAAAAAGTAATCTTAGCCACAGGTCATTCTGCACGAGATATTTTTTATTTACTCGATAAAAAGAATCTGGCACTGAAAGCAAAATCTTTTGCCATGGGCGTTCGGGTTGAGCATCCTCAAGAAATTATCGATGGCATACAGTATCATTGTAAAGGTGAACCTCGTAACGAATTACTACCTGCTGCAGCTTATAGTTTGGTAGAACAAGTAAATCACCGTGGTGTATACTCCTTTTGTATGTGCCCTGGTGGATTTATTGTACCAGCAGCTACTGCAAATGGTGAAGTTGTGGTTAATGGCATGTCTCCTTCAAAACGAAATAACAAATTTGCCAATTCAGGAATTGTTGTAGAAATTAATGCAGAAAATGACCTCTATAAATATGAGAAATTCGGTGCTTTAAAAGCTTTAGAATATCAAAAGAATCTAGAGCGCTTAGCATTCACTTCAGGTGGAAGAAACCAAACTGCGCCAGCACAACGCTTAACAGATTTTGTAGAAGGAAAATTATCTAGTGATTTAAATGATACATCCTATCAACCAGGGTTAAAATCAGCACCGTTACATTCCTTATTCCCAAAACTTATTGGTGGTTCTTTGAGAAAAGGTTTCAAGGCATTTGGTGAAAAAATGAAAGGTTTCTATACTGAACAAGCCAATATTATCGGAGTAGAGTCCAGAACATCTTCACCAGTTAGCATACCACGTACAGAGACCTTAGAACATCCTGAAATCTCGAATCTTTTTCCTTGTGGCGAAGGAGGAGGTTACGCTGGCGGCATTGTTTCAGCAGCGATGGATGGTGAGCGTTGTGCGGAAGCGGCTTGCTCATAAAATTTTCTTATAATTCTCAGTTAGCAATAAATCAAGTACTAACCAAAAACGACACCGTCCGTTAACAAATGGTTACATTATAATTCCTATTTTTGCAGCACTAAATTGAAACTAAAATGAATGCATATATATTTCCTGGACAAGGTGCACAATTCTCAGGAATGGGATTAGATCTTTATGAAAACTCACCTCTAGCACAAGAGCTGTTTGAAAAAGCAAATGATATATTAGGATTTTCTATTACTGACGTTATGTTTGAGGGTTCTGCTGAAGATTTAAAGCAAACCAACGTTACTCAACCTGCTATCTTTTTGCACTCTGTTATCTTGGCAAAAACTTTAGGCGATAGTTTTAAACCAGATATGGTTGCTGGGCATTCTCTAGGAGAATTTTCTGCACTTGTTGCTGCTGGAGCTTTAACGTTTGAAGATGGATTAAAATTAGTATCACAACGTGCTGAAGCTATGCAGAAGGCTTGCGAGTTACAACCAAGTACTATGGCAGCCGTTTTAGGATTAGATGACGATATTGTTGAAAAAATATGTACATTAACAGAAGGTATCGTGGTTGCAGCAAATTACAATTGCCCTGGTCAATTAGTAATTTCAGGAGAAGTTGATGCTATTAACAGAGCCTGCGAAGCCTTGAAGGAAGAAGGTGCACGTCGTGCATTGGTTTTACCCGTAGGTGGTGCATTTCATTCTCCAATGATGGAACCAGCTCGTGAGGAACTAGCAGCCGCAATTGAAAACACAACTTTCAGCAAACCAAATTGCCCTATATATCAAAACGTAACCGCTTCTGCAATTACAGATGAAAATGAGATAAAAGCTAACTTAATTTCGCAATTAACTGCACCTGTACGTTGGACACAATCTGTACAACAGATGATTGAAGATGGTGCAAAATACTTTACAGAAGTTGGGCCAGGAAAGGTGCTCCAAGGCTTAGTCCGAAAAATTAATCGCGAAGCAGAAACATCTTCTGCTACTTTTGAAACTAACGCCTAAAACAACTCCCCTATTTTGAATAGAAATCTATTTATAAGCCTAATTATCATTTTCAATTTAGCAATTGACCAATTATCTAAAATTTGGGTTCGTGCAAATTTTATTTACGGTGAAAGCAAGGAAATTATCGGAGACAAATTCATCATGCAATATGTCGAAAATAAAGGTGCCTTTTTAGGTATGGGTAGCGATATGAATCCTACCCTTCATTTTATAACTCTAAAACTTTTACCCCTTTTAGTATTACTATACGTTATATATTATATTGTAAAAACTAAAAGTTTAGACAAAATGAGTTTAATTGCGTTTTGTTGTATTGTAGGTGGAGGATTGGCTAATGTTATTGATCGCTTTTTATTCAGCTCAGTGACCGACTTCTTTTTTATAGACTTAGGTGGAATTTTTAAAACTGGAATTTTTAATGTAGCTGACGTAGCAGTGACAACAGGAATGTTTATCCTAGTTTTTAATAACTTTATTTTTAATAAAAAGTCAAAAAAAGAAGCTTAAACGAAATATTATTTGGATAATACGCCAATCTTCACAATCTTTAATTTTACCGTAGTATGTTTCTCGGTATTTGTGAAATGTTTTAACTGGAATATTAAGAATTTACTTTTTAATGTAAGTAAGCCCTAGTTTCAAGCTGTCCCATTTTAGGTGTAAACCTATCTTCTACTTATGTTTGCCTTTTAATGCTTATCAATTTTATGTTAATTCAATTATCATTAAATACAAATTAACAAAGATTAACAACAAAGAGCAAGAAAATAGCGATAAGCCTGCTTAAGCCCCTTTGGGATTAAATATCTAATAATCAATACAATAATCGCTTGAACACCTGATAACTGCGAGCTTAATTCCTAACGAATTTGACAATCCTAATTTGAGTTGTTTTTGAAGATTTTACCTTCTTTCATGACAAAAACGACATTCTCCATTGTAGAAATATTTTTAGTTGGGTCTTCATCTACCGCAATAATATCCGCAATAAAACCTTCTTTTATTTGGCCAAGTTGATTTTCCATTTTAAGAATCATTGCATTAGTTACCGTCGCACTTTGTATACTCTCAATTGCAGGCATACCAGCTTCAACCATGTATCCAAACTCTTTACCATTATCACCATGATAAAAAACAGCAGCATCAGTACCAAATGCTATACCGACTCCAGCTTTATAAGCGCGGCCAAACATATCTTGAATTTTTGGACCAATATCTAGAGCTTTAGGTACAATAATTTCAGGATAGTAGCCTTTTATTTTTGCCTTTTCAGATACAAACTTTCCAGCACTGATAGTAGGTACTAAATACACATCATATTTTTTCATCATTTCCATAGTCTCAGCACTCATTAATGTGCCGTGCTCAATGGTTTTTACACCACCTTTTATGGCACGTTGCATACCTTCATCGCCGTGCGCATGGGCTGCAACATGGAAACCATAATCATTAGCTGTTTCGCATATAGCTCTAATCTCTTCAATTGAGAACTGCGGGTTTTGTCCACTTTTTGCTACACTTAACACACCGCCAGTAGCTGTTATTTTTATAAGGTCTGCTCCATTTTTATAACGTTGGCGTACTGCTTTTTTAGCATCCTCAACGCCATTTACTACACCTTCTTTAGGTCCAGGATTTCCTATAAGGCTTCTTTTTGCACCATTGGTTGGGTCTGCATGTCCTCCTGTGGTTGCCAAAGCTTTTTCAGCAGTGAATATTCTTGGCCCTACAACTTTTCCTTGATTTATAGCATTTCTAAGAGATACATTTACGCCTGAGCCTCCTAAATCTCTAACCGTTGTAAATCCACTCATTAAACTCACTTCTGCGTAATGTAAAGAATTAAAAGCCACATCTGCATCATTTAATGTATAGGCTTCGAGATATTTCTTTGGATTTGTTTCAGACTCAATATGCACATGCATGTCAATTAATCCAGGCATAACTGTTTTGTATTTTAAATCTATAACTGTGCCCGATTCTGGTTTAACATAGCCATTTTTAACTGAAACTATTTTGTTTTCAGAAACGACTATTGTTTTCTCTGTTAGAACTTTTCCTGTTTTTGTGTCGATTAGTTTTCCACAGTGCAAATAGGTGTTTTGAGAAAACCCAATTACTGTAAATAATAAAACGAAGATTTTTGCAACTATTTTCATACGAATAAATTATGTTTAAAATTCATGTTTTCAACATTTTAGATTAAACTGCTAAGAAACCCTTTTAGGTAAAATTTTCATACACATGCTTTAATGCAATACTCTTTTGTACTTAACAGTTTGAGGTCAGTTTCATGTGCGTGGTTTTTCCAACAGTAAAAATCGACCTTATATTATTTTTTATGCTACTTGGATAATTTCTTCTCCAAGATTAGTTAATTGTTTTTTATAATAGGCTAAAAGTTTATCTCTTCTAAAATTGTTGAGATGGTTAGCTCCTAATTCTTTGTAATCTACTTTATCTTTTATGATATGGTAGCAGGCAATCAGGATTTTATGTCCTAGTGCTATAATGGTTTTCTTTTTGCCTCGTCTACCGACCATAGATTTAAATTTAGATTCAAAATAAGTATTCTTTGTTCTTGATGCTGCCCAACCTAATTCTACTAGGGTTGACCGAAGGTATTTGTTACCATAGGTAATTCTACCACTTTTGTTTTTTCCTGCACTTTGATTGCTTCCGGGGCACATACCAGCCCAAGAGGCTAAATGTTTTTGGTCAGGAAATTGACTCATATCCACTCCTATCTCTGCTATAATACCAATCGCCCCATTTTTACCAACACCAGGTATTTGCTGTAATAAATCCAATTCAACACCTAAAGATGCTGTTGCTTGTTCTATGGCGATCTCTACTTCTAATAAGGTGTCTTCTATTCTTATCATATTATCCCATATCATTTTTAACATTGACCTATGGTGATTTGTCACATAACCAGTTAAGGCTTCTTCTATGTCTTTTCGATTTGCTTTAACTCTACCATGTACCATGCTTAGTAACTCTTTGGCTTGATAATTTTCTTGGTTAACAATAACATTAAGCATCTTTAATCCTGTTTTACAAAAGGTATCTGATAACACAACTGATAACTTAATATTGGCATCTTCTAAGATTTTCTGAAAACGATTCTTCTCTGAACTAATCATTTGAACTAACTTCTTTCTATAACGTGTTAAATCTCGTAGTTCTCTAATTTTTCTCTCAGGAATGTAACTCCCTTTTAACAACCCACTTAATAGTAATTTGCAGAGCCATCGACTGTCTTTTTTATCTGTCTTATGACCAGGTACATTTTTTACATGTCTGGCATTAACCAATAAAATCTCAAAATCATCACCCATGACATTGTAAATTGGCTTCCAGTAAACCCCAGTACTTTCCATAGCAATGTGGGTAACCTTGTGTTTCTTTAACCAGTCTCTCAATTTTATCAAAGAACTTGTGTAGGTATGAAAACTTTTTGTCATCGTTTTTATACCTTTGCCTTGAATGGTAACTACTACAATCTCTTTGTGAACGTCCATTCCACATCCACGAGATACAACTTGCTCAAAAGCAACAGTGTCTTTTTTCATGTCCGTCTGTTTTTTTGTTAATAATACCCTAAGGTAATAATAGAGGACTTTTTTTAATTATTCATATCCTTTTATGACGGATTCCTCTAAAATTATTTTTGCGCCGTAATGGAGGTTTCATGTGTTTATATGTATTGTTTTTTAGGTACACATGCTGTTCGCTATTAATCATTCCTTTGGGTGATAATATCTTTAGCATGCTCGTTTCATAATTGGTTTTTTTAAGAATGATAAAACTACGGAATTTCTAAAAATTCTCTTTAAAAATAACAAGACTTTAAAGCATGATATTATATTTGCAGAAATACATCAATTAATGATAACTTTAGACCAAATAAAAGCTCTTAATTCCCGTCTCGACGCACTGAGACAGTATCTTTGACTTAGATGCCAAACGCATAGAAATATCCAACGAAGAAGAACAAACCTTTGATCCTGATTTTTGGAACGACTCCCAAAAAGCTGAAGGCATCATGAAATCCATTCGTGAAAAGAAAAGTTGGATTAATGATTTTGAGACTGCAGAAACACTTTACGAAGATTTAGAAGTTCTTTACGAATTTTTCAAGGAAGATGAAGCTCCAATGGAAAACGTTGAAGCACGCTATGAAAAAGTTGTTAATGCCATTGAAAAACTAGAGTTTAAAAATATGCTTTCTGAGGAAGGTGATAGTTTAAGTGCTGTATTACAAATTACTGCTGGTGCTGGCGGTACAGAAAGTTGCGATTGGGCAAGTATGCTTATGCGTATGTATTTGATGTATGCTGAAAAAAGTGGCTTCAAAGTCAAAGAGCTCAACCTACAAGATGGGGATGTTGCAGGTATAAAAACCGTTACTTTAGAAATTGAAGGCGATTATGCTTTTGGTTGGCTTAAAGGCGAGAATGGAGTTCACCGCTTGGTTCGTATTTCTCCATTTGACAGTAATGCCAAACGGCATACGAGTTTTGCTTCTGTATATGTTTATCCATTGGTAGATGATTCTATTGAGATAGATATCAATCCTTCGGACTTAGAAATAACTACGGCACGTTCGAGCGGCGCTGGTGGACAGAATGTAAATAAAGTTGAAACAAAAGTCCAGTTGTTGCATAAACCATCTGGAATACAAATCCAGTGTTCTGAAACACGCTCACAGCACGATAACCGCGCAAGAGCTTTACAAATGCTTAAATCTCAGTTATATGAGATAGAACTTCAAAAACAGATGTCTCAACGTGATGATATTGAGGCCAGCAAGATGAAAATTGAATGGGGAAGCCAAATCCGTAATTACGTCATGCATCCCTATAAATTGGTAAAGGATGTGCGTTCTGGACATGAAACTGGAAATGTAGATGCCGTCATGGATGGCGACATTGAGCCGTTTTTAAAGGAATATCTAATGATGATGGGGCAAAAGGAATCTGATACTTTATAAGTAAATAGTTTACTGTAGACAGTCTTTAGCCATATTCTTGAACTTAAAAAATGGTATAATAATTGTTATTTTTGCAGAGATGATACAAATATTACATAATCCACGATGCAAAAAATCTAGAGAAGGTTTACAATTTCTTGAAGATAATAATGTTGACTTTGAAATTATAAAATACTTAGATAACAAACTTTCAGAATCCGAATTAGATGTTATTATTACTAAATTAAAAATAGCTCCCATCGCTTTAGTGCGAAAAAACGAAGCTATCTGGAAAAGCGATTATAAAGGAAAAGAATTATCTAATTCTGAAATCATCAAAGCTATGATAGCTCATCCAAAACTAATAGAAAGGCCAATTATTATTAACAAGAATAAAGCTGTAGTTGGGCGACCAACTGAAACTATCAAAACCATATTATGAGAAAAGTACTTATTCTAATCTGTTTATTATTAACAACAGCCACAGTAACGGCTCAATTTGGAAGACGTGGAGCAAATCAAGTAAGAAGACCTCAAACTAGTTCCGAACCAACGGAGGCTCAAAAAGCAAAATTTGAAAAGAATATGAAAGAAAGACAACAAGAATTTATTACGAAAATAATAAATAAACTTGGAGCTGATGAATTTCAAAAAGAGATTACACGAATTACTCTGACAGAGTATTTTGATAAACTTATTGCTTTTAATCAAATTGAATTTGACAGACAAATTGGAAAGAAAGATGCATTAAGAAAACTTCAAAAAGAACATTTCTCAGATTTGAGGTCTTTATTATCAGAAGTAGACATGAATATTATAGATGATGTTGTTGAAGGTAAGAATTTAAAAAGTTTAGATGAAGAAGGTGATAGTAAGAAAAAGAGAAAACGCAAAAAGAATAATAAAAAAGATAAAGGGTAATTAATTAATTTGTATATACGCTAACTATCATAAGCTAAAAATAAACCTGATTTTCTGTATTTTCGAGCGACAGTCGAGAAACCGTAAGGTTCAGCGTAGCTAAATATAAGCACTTGATTTTAATACATTTCAACTTTAGTTTATGCTGAGCACAGTCGAAGTACTCAATGCTATAGATTAAATTAAAATCAATTTATGACATATTACGGACATTCAAAATAAATTATTATTTTATTTGAACATAAAAATATTGAAAATAAATACTAGGAGTTTTACAACTTAAACCCTAAAGTTACATAATAGCTTCTTGGTAATGCCGGAATAATACCTGGACCTGGATAACCTGTTGCACGTTGTGTGAAATATTGCTCGTTGAGTAGATTATTCACTCCTGTTTCTAAAGTCCATTTTTTGTAACGATACGATAGTGATAAATCTAATACAGAATAGGCTGGTATAGAACCAATGATACCACTTACGTTATCACCTAAATCTTGAGGCGCGTTGGAAGCATCTGTAAATTGGGATGACAAATAGGAGTATTGAAAATCAATCAAGAAATTTTTATAACCCATTTTTAGACCTGTTCTTAAATTAAGATTAGGCGCAAATGGCAATTCATTATCTTTTACGCCTGGCACCTCAGACTCTATAAATTCTGATTTAATTACTGCTAAATTGATGTAATAGTTAAGGCGATACTCGTCTTTATTTTCAAAAAAGGTTTCTTTTAAATTCCAATCTATCAAACTCTCAAAACCATAAGTTAGTGCTGTACCAATGTTACCTCTAAAACGCACGATTCGTCCATTTTCAACTTCATTGCCAAAAGCATCAATTCTTGTGGCTGTTCGTAATACTTCATCAATCCTATCTCTATAAAGTAGTCCAAAAACATTGGCATCATAAGATACTATTTTTTTGTAGCGACCTCTAACGCCTAGGTCTGCTGTGAATCCGCTTTCGTCCTTAATATTAGGGTCAATTTGTAATGCTGGATTTATAACACGGATATCACTAAAGGTCACCGACCTGTAATTTTGTGAAAAATTACCATAGACTTCTAAATTTTTGTTTGGCTTGTAAGCTGCTCCTAATCCTAAAAGTAAAATATTACGTTCGCGTGTTCGATTGTCATCAAAGGTTGAATCTAATAAGGGGTTGCCAGCTAAATCTCTATTTACAGCTCTAAAAGCACCTTCGCTTTCGGTTTTTATATATTCAAAACGAACGCCTGGTGTCAAGGAAAATTTATCAGATAGATAAAAAATATTTTCAGCGAAAAAGGCGGCATTTAGATTCGGGAAGTCAAAATCGGATTGTCTTAATTCGCTCGGTAAATCTTGAACATCATAATCTATAAAATTGAAATTGGCATCATTACCATTAGTTCCCGGACCTTGTCGTTCTTCGTTAAATGCTTGGTAGTATTTGCTTCCTACCAATAGAATTGATTTTTTTGAACCTAGATTATAATTTTTCAAATAACGTAATTCTGCTCCCCAATTTCTAAAGTTACCGACTTGTAAATCGCGTGGTTCGTCTAAATCATCGACTTGCGAAACACGATTGGTTCTAAAACCAATGGCACTTCGTGAGGAATTCATCCCAAAGAGAATGGCATTAAACTCTTCATCTTCAGAAAATTTATGATTAAATTTTGCGGTGAGTAAATTCCAATTCACTTTAAACCAATTACGATTTCTATTACTAAAGGTTGGGTCTTGGTAAAATTGTACATCTGTTAATCCGCCTGGTTGTTGTGCTGTGTAACTCAGATGCGTGTATTCTAAACCAATACTCGTTTTATCAGATAGTTTATAATTTAAATCTGTAAACGCATTAAAGGCTTCTAGACTCATATTTGCTCGAGGGGCTTGGTCAAAATTATTTTTATAAGACACATAGCTGTAATGGCTAAACTTACCATTAGTACCACTAAAACTATTGAATGTAGAAAAACCTGAATTGGTATCCCAACTTTGACGTGTTACAATCTCCAATGGCTTTTTGGATGGTGACCTTAGTTTGAAGTTTAGCAAACCACCAAACTGCGTTCCGTATTGTAAAGACGCCGCACCACGCAGTACTTCAATCTCTTCTAAAGCCTCTGCTGGTGGTGTATAATAACTTTCTGGATATCCTAAAACGTCTGCACTAATATCGTAACCATTTTGTCTGGTATTAAAGTTGGCCGTTCGGTTTGGATCTAAGCCACGACCACCGATGGAGAGTTGTAAACCGCTATTGGTACTCTCGTAAATATTAATACCTACTACTTGCGAAAACACTTGACGAGCATTACTATTACTTTTATTTCCCACCATTTGGCTTACAAGAACCACTTCATTTTTCTTCCCAGCATAAATGCTTGTACCCTCGGCATCCTTGGCACGTTTTAAATCGAAAATAGCACGACGCTTGGCTTGTATTACGACTTCCGAAAGTTGGTTGGACTTTTCAACTTTAACGGAAACTATTTTATCTGCATTAATGACAAATGTTTTTTCATACCATGCATAGTCATCATTATAAAACACAATAGTATGTACTCCTGCTTTCAATTTTTCAAATTCAAAATAGCCATTAGCATCAGTTGTTGTCTCTTTTCCTGTTGAGATATCTAATACTTGAATGTAAGAAATAGGGGTTTCAGTAGTGGTATCTAAAACTGTACCTGAGAGTTTAAATTGTGCATGTGATACGAGTCCGAATACACAACATAAAAAAATAAATAATCTTTTAAAATCCATAAATATTATCGTTAAAAGGCAGAATCCAATCTTTATGTTTCCAACTGTCTTTTATTTTGGTTAAATCAATATTTGGGTCAATAAATCGCTGGCTTAAACGTCCATTTAATGAGATGTAACTATCTACATATACTTCAGGGTTTTTAATGCCTTTGGTTCTAAAATGGCCTTCTAAAAATGTGGCGAATTGTAAAATAAAATCGGCCTGTGTTCGCAATTGTTTTTCTTGATATTCCGTTAAAAACTCAGAATGGTCTACGTAAAACCAGTTTTTGGTTTCAGGATTTACAATTTTATACTGCACATAACCGCCTTTTTCAATGAGCATAACTCGCCAAGAATAACGGTAACCTTCTTCTGTCCAAAACAATTCATCTGGATATAATAAATACCGAAAAGGAAATAGAAATTGAAACGTAAAAAACACAACTAACAAACCTGTTATGATTGTGTTTTTTAGATTCGGAATCCATTCTAAAGACACCTTTTTTGGCTTATCCTTAATCCTGAAAAGTCGTCTTAAAATTGAAATGATTTTTTCGTGAAAAGCCGCATCAAAAAAGATTAAGGTCGATAAAATCATCACATAAGGAAAAATACCGATTGGGAAAAGTATACGTGTTAACACATGAAACACAACTACCATTATAAAGGCGAATAATCGAGTTCGTTTATAAAATAATAGAAAAGGGATACACAAATCGTACAACATACCACTCCAACTCATAAGATAATGCATCCATTGTTTTTGAAATAAATCGCCTAGCAATGGTAAATCGTAAAGTGATGGTAACCAAACTTGTAAGGGCATAGCTCTTAACAGCCAATCAGAATTTATTTTTGCTAACCCAGCATAGAAATACACAATAAACAACATCAACTGAATCACGAAAATATTGTAACGTGGTAGATGTGTAAAGGCTAATTTTGGTTGTTTTTTAGCATCTAGTGAAAAGAAACAATGCGCAGGCAAAAAGATGAGCAAAAAGCCAATAATACTTACAAAATAGTAATGGTTGAGATAGTAAGTTTTATCAATAAGCTCACAATACGTAAAACTTAAGAAAAAGAGTATTGTGCTTAATCTGTATTTGTAGCCTAATAAAATACCTAATGATGCTAGTAGCGTTATGGCATAAAGGATATAGGTGTAAGCGCCAAAATCTTTTACAAATTCAAAACCAAAATATTTAAAATGAAATGTGGGATTAATGTAATAGGTTTCTACCCAATTTTGAGATAAAAATCGTAGCGTAGAAAACAACATTAGGCACCCAAATATAATCCGAAAGACCGCAAGTGGAGCGGCCTTTACAGGATGTTTTAAATATGTGGTTATGGTTTTAAACATTAATTAATCTCCGTCGTTACTTTCAAAAGCGATATTAATATTTAATGCCGACATCATATCAGATTTCAAAAACACCACATTATCTTGAAGTGCCTCAAAAACTTCTAACATTTGTATGTTATTTGTATTTATTTGCTCAAAAAAATTAGAGTTGAGTGCCGAAATTAAATCTCTAGAGGTATTAAACTGATTATTAATTAAAAGTGATAAATCTTCACCTTCTTTCATCGTATTTAAAAAGTCTAAGTAACTCTCCAAACTTTCAACAGTTGTAGTTTGATTGTAAACAGTTCCTCTGAAAAAATTCTGTAAAGCATCTAATGCTTCAAGACATAATGTTTTGGATAAATCCTTTTTATAAAATGCTTCAACTTTTTCTGGTGTCTGCATGCCTGCAGAAAATACGCCAGCAGGTGTTCCTATTTTACCATTTCTGAAGAATACTTCGTAATACTTCATATATTCATTAACCAATACATTGGTCGAGCTGTTGGCTGCATTACCACTACTATTTACAAATGTCGCTCGGTAATCACCTTCCCATTCTGTAACAACCTCATTTGTTAGTGTATCGATACGATTTACGACATCAGTTAAATAAGCTAAATAGCTATTAGCATTTGTATTGGTCGTATAAAATTCAAGAATTTCAGTATCTGTATCCGCCAAGCCAAACAATAAATAATCTAAAGCAGGAAAACCTTGTTCATCATTTCTATTAATATCTTGTAAGGCGTAATTTCCTGAGCTAATGTTAGCATCTATATTACCAGCATTTGTTGGATAAATATTAAGGAAACTTCTTAAAAATGTAGACTGTGCTGGACCTATATTAAACATAGAAACATTTTGCCACGTAATGTATGCGTCTTCCCATGTTTGACGTAAGTTGTTTAAATTAGTCTGGTTTGGCAAAGATTCAAATGTATTGGAGGCCGATTTTAATGCCGTTACTTTTGTGTTAAAATCTTGATATGCAGGAATGATAAGGTCATCTACCCAATTGACTAGCATGGCTTGTCTATCAAAATTACCTGTATTGTTAGCATTCAATGATTCATCATCACTACAACTGTAAATACCGACACAACATAAAATGATAACTAGAAAAATAAATTTTAAAGATTTCATAGGGTTTCTTTTTTGTAGCAACAGAAAACCGCTGCTAAGCGATTTTCTGTTATAATTATAATATGATTATGGGTTGTTGTTCACATAGAAGCTTATTACTTCTGCATCTGTAAAACCGTAAATGCTTTGTAAAGCATCAATAACAGCATCTAAATTTGAAAATAAATCAACTTCATTTAAAAATCTATGACTCTCTGGATTTTGACCTTCTACAACTAATAAATTTGCTAAGACACTATCAATCTCGGCATCTGTAATCATCTTATTAGATAATCCTTTAAAACCATGTGCAAAAGCAACACCTTCTGCATATGCATGCATAGCGTTACCAAGTGCAGCATCTTTATCTGGTCCATCAGCCAAGGCAAATGCAGCAGTTAATTGGTCTTTAGTCGCTTTACAATAGTAAATTACCGTGGCAAAGTTAGACATTTCCCAGTTCATTAAATAATCTTCAAGCGCTGCATCTCTAACATCATTAAACTCGCTGCCAGCTTCTATGGCTGCTTTAGCGGTAATTAAATTTTCTTGAATATCGAAGAAAAAACCTGTCTGAGCTGTTAGATTAGAACGTCTTCTAGAATAGGTTGCTGCTGCTGTAGTTTCTGATGGATTAAATGTTATATCCGCACCATGTATCTCTACTAACTTATCAATAGCAGCAGAATCTGTTAGGTCTCCATTAATAACCGTTAATGCATGGTTATATAAAGCTGCACCGAAAGAGCCTTTCTGTATCATTTGCTCTAGCTCTAAACCGTACTCGTCTAATAAACGTGACCCTAAAAGTCCACCTTCTTGACCCATCACTGGCATATTACCAAAGCCAGGATTCTGAAAACCATCAGCCGAATTTGCTGAATTTACCAATTGTACCAACCACTCGGTTACTAAGTTTCTATAGTTAGGTAAGGTTACCGCAGATAATGTGGCAGGATAATCAATAGATGCAACAGTTGTGGTTTGCGCATTTGATTCTGCTGCATTTACGGCAGATGTTACTGTCGATAATTCATCTATAACTGTATTTTCTGCCACAACATTGGCATTAAAATCTACTGAAACATATTCTGTAGGAATGTTTAATGTTGGTGAAACAGTACTGTCATCTTCACTTGAACAAGAGGTAAATAAAGCTCCTGCTACTAATAAACTAAAGGCTAAGTTTTTACTCATTTTGGTTATGCATTTAATCATTTTACTATTATTATTTAGACTTGATATAAATAATTATCTATAATTTGATTGCAAACTTAAAACACATTTTCGTTTTCACAAAGTTTATTTAGATTAAATTTAAATAAACTTTTAAAACACTAATAATGATAAAGTTAAAACTAATTATTAAAATGGAGCTTACACATTTAATGATACATTTTGAAGATTTTACTTGCCTCATTATAAGCACTCTCAAAAGCCATAGCACTTAAATCATGTGCTTTTTGTTGTGTAAAGTAAGACAACATTTTTTCGGTTGGCATGTTACCAGTCAGTTCGTCTTTTGCCATTGGGCAGCCGCCAAAACCTTGAATAGCACCATCAAAACGTCTGCAACCAGCTTGATAAGCGGCGTCTACTTTTTCGTACCAGGACGTTGGTGTTGTATGTAGATGTGCACCAAATTCTACATCGGGATATTTTGGTATTAGGTTTGAAAACAAATAGCTGATGTTTTTAGGATTTGAGCTACCAATAGTATCACTTAAAGACAAAATCTTAACATCCATTTTTGCCAATTTTTCTGTCCACTCACCTACAATATCCACATTCCAGGGGTCGCCATAAGGATTTCCAAATCCCATGGAAATATAAACCACAACTTCTTTTGAAGATTTATCGGCTATTTCTAAAATTTGGGAAAGTGTATCAACAGATTGGGTAATAGTCTTATGTGTATTTCGCATCTGAAAGTTTTCAGAAATCGAAAATGGAAAACCTAAGTAATCAATTTCAGCATGTTTTGAAGCTTCATTTGCTCCACGAACATTAGCTATGATCGCTAGAAGTTTACTTTTGGTTTTACTTAAATCTAATTGTGCTAAAACTTGGGCAGTATCTACCATTTGCGGAATAGCTTTAGGTGATACAAAACTCCCAAAATCTATAGTGTCAAAACCTACACGCAACAACGATTGAATGTATTGTACCTTCTTCTCTGTAGGAATCCAATCTTTGATGCCTTGCATTGCATCTCTTGGACATTCAATAAGTTTTACGGGGTTTTTCATTAGTGTCAAATATAAGGCTTACTAAAAGGATTTCATAGTACGATATTAGAAGAGTCTAAAAACCCATTCACCTAAAAACCCAAACCAAATGAAGTAGCCTAAAAGTCCACCAATAAAGCCTGAAATTATAAAGCTAAAACGATATTTAATTGGTATAAGTCTAAAGATTACATATAGCGACAATATTAAACCTGTAATTAACATTACACTTGGCAATAGCCATTGATTAAATCCTAATGTACTTGAAATTCCAAACTCATCTCCTGAAAAGTTTATCTGATTAAAAAACAAAAAAGAAAAAACAGCATTACAAAAATTAAAAACCTCACGAAGAATAAAGAGCGCTAAAAACACGGCAATCCAATCGAGCAATTTAAAGTCATATCTTTTTCTGCGTCTATATAATAAAATAATAAAACCAATTATTGATGTAAGTATAGTTTGTGCTGGTCCTCCAATAGTAACATACAAGCCGCTATTATTAACTTGCTTAGAGTATTTTTTATCTAAATTTTTATTTAAAACTTCTACTTCATCTTTGACATTTTGAGAAAATTCCTCATACTCTAAATTTTTATTTTTTTTGTAAAGCTCTTTAAGCTTTATATAATCTTCATCTTGCATTATTCTTTTATGATAATAAGTCATACTATCATGATATAGTGCTGTTTCATACCCATAGTATTTTGCTACAGCAATATGACCCAATTCATGCAACTGTGTACCAATAATTGTAAATACTACAAATGCAAATGGGATAATAAATGAGAATTTGGGTAAAAACTTAAACCTTAGCATAAAACTAAAGTAAAATAAAAATCGCTATTCCAATAAAAACAACAATCTGCAACCATTTAAAAATCGTTCCTGAATTTCTATGACTCAAAGTGTAGTCCTTGATAAAACTTGCCATAAGTGCTATGGAAGAAAAAATAAAAAATGAAATTACAATAAATAATCCTCCTAAGACATAAAACTGAATTACAGTACTCAAAGTTTCACTAAACAAAAAAGATGGGAAAAATGCCAAGAAAAAAATGGTCACTTTAGGGTTTAGGACATTCATAAAAAACCCTTGAACAAACAATTGCTTGAGGCTTTTTCGTTCTTTACTTTCAGTGTTTATATGAATTTTACTATCGGACTTATAAACCTTGTATGCCAGATAAAGTAAGTATAGAGCACCTAATATCTTGATTCCCAGAAATAGGTTTTCATTCGCCTTAATAATAGCAGAGACACCAAAGGCTAGTAACGTTGTATGAATAATACAACCCGTCATCAAACCTACTACAGTTGCTAAGGCGTGAGATTTACTATTCGTAAGGCTTTGTACCAAAACATAAATATTGTCTGGACCTGGCGAAATTGCCAAAGCTGCTGTAGCGGACATAAATAAAAGTAGTGTGTCCCAATTCAAAATTAAGAACGTTTTAAAATGGCTTTGTTTATGGACTTAATTAAGCTTGGACCTTCATAGATAAAGCCTGTGTAGATTTGCACCAAGTCAGCGCCAGCATCTATTTTTTCAAGAGCATCAGCAGCAGAATGAATACCTCCTACTCCAATTATCGGAAAAGCTTTGTTACTCTTATCAGCTAAATATTTAATGACACGTGTAGACTTTGCTTTAATAGGTCGACCGCTTAATCCGCCATTACCGATTTCAGTTAGTCGCTCTTCTGAAGTTTTCAAATTGTTTCGGTCTGTTGATGTGTTGCTAGCAATAACCCCATCAAGGTTTGTTTCATTTACTAAATCTACGATTTCGTCAAGTTGGCCATCGTTTAAGTCTGGTGCAATTTTAAGTAGTATTGGTTTTTGGGTATCAAAAGTGCTGTTCGCTTTTTGTACCGAACCAATCAACTCTAACAAATAATCTTTGTCATTAAGCTTGGCATGACTACCAACATTTGGACAGCTTACATTCAACACAAAGTAATCGACATATGGATGCAGTGCCTTAAAGCACTCTAAATAATCCTTTGTATAATCCTCCGGTTTGGTTTGTGTGTTTTTACCAATATTTCCACCGATAATAAGCTGACCTTTATTTTTCTTCAACTGCTCGATTGCCGCTTCAAGACCTTCGTTATTAAATCCCATGCGGTTAATAATCCCTTGGTCTTCTTTTAGTCTGAACAAACGTTGCTTCGGGTTTCCTTCTTGTCCTTTTGGTGTTACAGTTCCTATTTCAATAAAACCGAAACCAAAGTTTGCCAATTCATTATACAAAACCGCATTTTTATCAAAACCAGCAGCTAATCCAACAGGGTTCTTAAATTTTAAACCAAATAGCTCGCGTTCTAATCGCTTATCTTCAATAACATATAAGCTTCTTAACAATCCTTTTACACCAGGAATTTTAGATAAATTTCTAATTAAATCAAACGTGAAGTAATGAACTTTTTCAGGGTCGAATTTAAATAATATTGGACGAATTAGCGACTTGTACATGCGTTGTGTTTTGCTGTGCAAAAATACACCAATAAACAGGAAATAAAAAGAAACCAAAACTGGACTTGCAGTATCGTATTTCAATCTCTATTTTTGAGGAAAAGCAAAATATAATGATTGATAAGCAGCAACTCATAGACCGATTTATAAGCTACGTAACCATAGATACAGAATCCGACCCAAACTCAGATACAACACCAAGTACAGCCAAACAGTGGGATTTAGCAAATAAATTAGTTGTAGAACTTAGGGATATGGGCATGAGCGATGTCTCTATTGATGATAATGCCTATGTTATGGCAACGTTGCCAAGTAATGCAAACCATGATGTCCCTACCATAGGTTTTGTTTCGCATTTTGATACCACTCCAGATTATACTGGCGCTAATGTAAAACCACAGATTGTTGAAAATTATCAAGGACAAGATTTAGTCTTATCTGAAGAAGAAAATATTGTATTATCTCCAGATTATTTTGAAGATCTACTACTCTACAAAGGACAAACCTTAATTACCACTGATGGCACTACTCTTTTGGGTGCTGATGATAAAGCTGGAATTACCGAAATTATGGAGGCGATGACATACCTTATCAATAATCCTAAAATTAAACATGGTACCATAAAAGTTGGTTTTACACCCGATGAAGAAATTGGTCGTGGTGCACATAAGTTTGATGTCGAAAAATTTGGAGCCGATTGGGCATATACTATGGATGGCAGCCAAATTGGCGAGTTAGAATACGAGAATTTTAATGCTGCAGAAGCTGTAGTAACCGTGAACGGAAAAATTGTACACCCAGGATATGCCAAAGGAAAAATGGTAAACAGTATGTACTATGCTAGTGAGTTTATTAACGCACTGCCAAAACACGAAACACCAGAACATACAGAAGGCTACGAAGGGTTCTTCCATTTATACGCCGTTAATGGCGAAGTAGAATCAAGCAAGTTAAAATACATTATTAGAGACCACGATAAAGATAAATTTGAAGCGCGTAAAGCATTGATGCAAAAGATAACTACAGATCTCAACGCTAAATATGGCAAACCTGTTTTTGAAATAGAAATTAAAGACCAATACTACAACATGAAAGAAAAGGTAATGCCTGTAATGCACATTGTAGATATTGCGGAAGACGCTATGAAAGCCTTAGACATAAAACCACTCATAAAACCTATTCGTGGTGGTACTGATGGCTCGCAATTAAGCTATATGGGATTACCATGCCCTAATATTTTTGCTGGTGGCCACAATTTCCATGGACGCTACGAGTATGTCCCTGTAGAGAGCATGATTAAAGCCACTGAAGTGATTTGTAAAATTGCAGAGCTGACGGCTGAGAAGTATAAAAGCTAATAATCAGGCTCTTGACTTTCTATTTTAAAACAACTAACTTCGTTAACGACCGATAAAAATCAACCTGTACTGAGCTTGCCGAAGTATTAAAACTGAATTTATCTAAGCGTTGTGTTTTATACCGAAAAAGCCAACGCTAAAAAAACTAAAAGAGCTATTTTTAGCCAACGCTTGACAAAAACGAAAAATGAATGAATAAGAAAGATTTATCAGAATCTGACATAAAGGCGAAATTTATCACTCCTTCGATTTTGAAATCAGGTTGGGATGAGCAAACACAATTAGGACGTGAAATTTTCTTCACAGATGGTCGAATCTATGTGAAAGGAAAACTGACTGCCAGAGGAAAACGAAAATTTGCGGACTATATACTTTTCTACAAACCAAATGTTCCAATCGCTATAATTGAGGCAAAAGACAACAAACACAGTGTAAAAAGCGGAATTCAACAAGCTCTTGGCTACGCCAATACCTTGGATATTCCTTGTGTGTTCAGTAGCAATGGTGACGGATTTTATTTTCACGATAAAACAGCAACAGACGGAGAAATTGAAAAAGATCTGACTTTAGACGAATTTCCAAGTCCTGAAATGCTGTGGCAGAAGTATAAAAAGTACAAAGGAATTGAAACCGATGAAGTTGAAGAAATCGCCAAACAAAATTATTTTCAAGATGGTTCTGGTCGTAGTCCGAGATATTACCAACAAATTGCAGTAAACAGAACAATCGAAGCAGTTGCAAAAGGTCAAGACCGAATTATTTTGGTAATGGCAACTGGAACAGGAAAAACCTATACCGCTTTTCAAATTATTTACCGACTTTGGAAAAGTGGAGCAAAAAAGAGAATCCTATTTTTAGCGGACAGAACTGCATTAATTGACCAAACAGCGCGTGGAGATTTTAGACATTTTAAAGATGCGCTTACAATCATAAAAAAGAAACAAATTGACACAGCTTACAATATTTATTTAGCATTATATCAAGGCTTATCTGATAGTCAAGGAGCGGATGCTTACAAACAGTTTAGTCCAGACTTCTTTGATTTAATTATTATTGACGAGTGCCACAGAGGAAGTGCAAAAGAAGATAGCAAATGGCGTGAGATTTTAGCTTATTTCGACAAAGCAACTCATATTGGTTTAACTGCAACACCAAAAGAAACAACAGAAGTTTCAAATATTGATTATTTCGGAGAACCAATTTATACCTATTCTTTAAAACAAGGAATTGATGATGGTTTCCTTGCACCTTATAAAGTTGTAAAAGTCACTTTAGATATTGATGCGGAAGGTTGGCGACCAACACAAGGTTTTGTTGATAAAGGGGGAAATCCAGTTGAAGATAGAATGTACAACAGAACGGATTTTGATAAAAATATAGTAGTTGAGGAACGTAGAAATTTAGTTGCAAAAAAGATAACTGAATTTTTAAAAGGTTATGACAGATTTGCAAAATCAATCGTTTTCTGTATTGATATTGAGCACGCAGAAGGAATGCGTTCCGCATTGGCAAACGCCAATGCCGATTTATTCACTCAAAACAATAAATACGTTATGCAAATTACAGGCGATAACGAAGAAGGAAAACGTGAGTTGGATAGTTTTATCAATCCAAGTGAGCCTTATCCTGTTATTGCAACCACTTCAAAATTAATGACTACAGGCGTTGATGCACAAACTTGCAAACTCATTGTTTTAGATAGTAATATTGGTTCAATGACCGAATTTAAACAAATTATTGGTCGAGGAACGAGAATTAATGAGGAATATGGTAAAACCTATTTTACCATTATGGATTTTAGAAATGTTACCAACCTATTTGCTGACCCTGATTTTGATGGCGACCCAGTAATGATAAAACAAGTGGGTGAAGATGACGATTTATCTGGTGCAGAAGATGAAACTACAGATGAAGTAATCACAGATATTTTAGATGGTGAGGAAGTAGAATTTCCAGAATATTCTGAAATTGAAGGTGGTGGAGATATTGTTGAAGAACCAAGAACAAAAATTCGAGTAGATGGCGTTAAAGTAAAAATTGTAAATGAACGTGTGCAATATTTAGGAAATGACGGTAAAATTATCACCGAAAGCCTAAAAGACTACACCAAAAATAGCGTTACCAAACAATATCAAAGTTTAGAGAAATTTCTAAACACTTGGAATAATGCAGAAAAGAAAGAAGCGATTATCAAAGAATTAGAGGAACAAGGCATTTTCTTTGATGCACTAAAAGATGAGGTTGGTGCAGCATTTGACCCTTTCGATTTAATTTGCCACGTAGCGTTTGAAGCAAAACCTTTAACAAGAAAGGAACGCGCAAACAACGTAAAAAAACGAAATTATTTTACCAAATACGGTGAAAAAGCCCAAACGGTTTTAAATAGTTTACTCGATAAATATGCAGAAGATGGGTTACTAACTATTGAAAGTACAGAAGTATTAAAATTGGACCCTTTAAATAAATTGGGAACAGCAGTGGAACTCATCAATTCTTTTGGAGGTAAACCAGCCTATTTAAAAGCTTTAAAAGAATTAGAATCTCAGTTATACAATACAACGGCTTAAATGGAACAACAAAACATTATTATATATAATACACCAGATGGTCGGGTATCTATTGCTCTTTTTGCTAAAGAGGGTAATGTTTGGATGAATCAAAATCAACTGGCTGAACTTTTTGACACCTCAAAACAAAACATCAGTCAACACATAAATAACATTCTAAAAGACAATGAATTAAGTGAAAATTCAGTTGTAAAGAATTACTTGACAACTGCCGATGATGGTAAAAATTATGAAGTTAGTTTTTACAGCCTAGACATGATTCTTGCTATTGGTTTTAGAGTGCGCAGTAAACGGGGTACGCAATTCAGGATTTGGGCAAATCAAAATCTAAAATCGTATATGATTAAAGGGTTTGTTATGGACGATGAACGTCTTAAAAATCCCGATGGCAGACCCGATTATTTTGATGAGTTATTAGAGCGTATCCGCGAAATACGCGCTTCAGAAAAACGTTTCTATCAAAAAGTAAGAGACTTATTGGCATTAAGTAGTGATTATGATCCTACTGATAAAGCCACCCAAATGTTTTTTGCTGAAACACAAAACAAACTGCTGTTTGCTGTGACCAAACAAACTGCTGCCGAATTAATTGTAACCAGAGCAAACCACAACAAACCCAATATGGGTTTAACCACATGGAAAGGCAATAAAGTGCGTAAACAAGACATTCACATTGCTAAAAACTACCTTTCTAAAGATGAAATTGATACCCTAAACAGGCTAACGGTAATCTTTTTGGAAACTGCCGAGCTAAGGGTTAAAGAACGTATAGATATTCATCTTAAATTTTGGCAAAACAATGTGGATAAAATCTTAGAATTTAATGACAAAGCTGTTTTAAATCACGCTGGGGCTATCTCAAAAAAGCAAATGGAAACAAAGGTCAAAGTCATCTATGAAGCTTTTGAAACCAAACGCAAACAATTTGAAGCCAAACAAGCCGATTTAGACGACTTAAAACATCTGGAGGAACAGATAAAAAATAACAAAAAATAAATGGCAAACGTAGCAGCAGTAGTTAGCAGCATCAGAAACATCATGCGTCAAGACAGAGGAATTTCTGGTGATGCACAACGATTAGAACAATTGGGTTGGATGCTCTTTTTAAAAATTATTGACGATAAAGACCAAGAATTAGAAATCTTAAAAGACGATTATCAATCGGTAATTCCAGAGAAATTTCAATGGAGAACTTGGGCAAGCGACCCTGAGGGAATTACTGGAGAAGATTTATTAGAATTTATAGATAGTAACGCACAAAGCAACAGAGGTTTGTTTGCAACCTTGCGTAATTTAACAAACGTAACTAACCCAAAACGTGCTGCCATAGTGAAAGAAGTGTTTGATGGCTCCAACAACTATATGAAAAGTGGTTACGAAATGCGAAAAGTCATTAACAAACTCAATGAAATTGACTTTAACAATTCTGACGACAAACACATTTTCGGGAACATTTACGAAAGCATTTTACAAGAATTACGTGATGCAGGAAATAAAGGTGAATACTACACACCAAGAGCAGTTACGCAGTTAATGACCCAAATGACCGACCCAAAATTGGGTGAAAAAGTGCTTGACCCAGCAGCAGGAACAGGCGGATTTTTAACCGCAGCAATTGACCACGTTAGAGAAAATTTTGTAAATACCGTTGATGATGAACACATTTTACAAAAAAGTATTACGGGTTGGGAATTAAAACCTGTAGCTTATGTTTTAGGTTTAACTAACTTAATTCTTCACGAAATGGATATTCCCGACTATCATTACATTGATAGTTTAAAAAAGGAATACAACAGCATTGGAAGAAAAGACCAAGTAGATGTTATTTTGGCAAATCCACCTTTTGGTGCGAGTATAGCAGATGGTGTAGAAACCAACTATCCTGCCACCTATAGATGTAAGGAATCTGCCGATTTATTTGTGATTTTAATGTTGCAATTGCTAAAACCAAAAGGACGTTGTGCTATTGTTTTACCAGATGGTTCGATTACTGGAGATGGTGTAAAATCAAGAATTAGAGAAAAATTGTTAACTGACACTAATTTACATACCATTATTCGTTTACCACAAACTACATTTTTTCCTGCCACAGTAAGTACGAACCTGTTATTTTTTGAAAAAGGCAATAAGACTAAAGATATTTGGTATTACGAGCATAAATTACCCGAAGGACAAAAAAGCTATTCCAAAACCAAACCAATACAGTTTAACGAGTTTGAACCAATAATAAAATGGTGGAATAATCGTGAAGAAAACGACCAAGCTTGGAAAGTAAATATTAATGATTTAAAAGATTGGGATTTAGATGTTAAAAATCCTGTTCAGGAAGAGGAAGAAGAAATCAAGTCCTCAAAAGAAATAATATCAGGTCTAAAACAGAATTTTAACAATAATCTGTCAATGCTTTCAGAATTAGAAAATCTATTGAATTAATGAAAGCAACAGATGCATATAGAAGAATAAATAATAGTCCAATACGTGGTATTGTATTGTTCTACACAGAAAAAATTTTACAATCTAAAAAAGTATTTTTAGAAACTGTAATTTCAAAAATTCAAACAGGTAAAACACCACCGAAATCAAACTCAAAATATTATTCAAGTAATGATATAAACTGGTTTAAACCAAGCGATATTGGTTTCACAAAATATCTAACCAAAGCTAAAGAGAAATTTGCTCAAATTGCATTGGATGAAAAAAAAGGAACTCTATATCCAAAGGGAACACTTCTATTAATAGGAATCGGAGGAGGTGTTGGTAGAGTTTCAGTTCTTAAAGAAGTAGGTTCCTCAAATCAACAAATCACAGGAGTAACATTTAACAATGATGTAAGCTCAGAATATGCATATTACTATTATTTGGTGCGTGAAGATTATATAAAATCGAAAGCAAAAAGTATGTCTTTTCCAATTTTGAATCAAGCAAAAATTAAAGGTTTAGAAATAAATTATCCGTCAATTGAAGAACAAAACGAATTTGTTCGTTTTGTTGATTATTGTTGGAATTCTTATTTAAAAAATGAAATTCCAAACGTTTCAAGTTTTAATGTTGATGAAAAACTTAAAACATACACATTAACTCAATTTAAAGCAATAGAATTAGATAGTAAAATTAAAGGTAATATTGCTTGTGAAAAGCAACAACTTACTGATTTAAAACAAGTCATTTTACAAGAAGCTATACAAGGAAAACTAACCCAAAAATGGCGAAAGCAAAATCAAAATACAGAACCTGTAAGTGAATTATTAGAACGCATAAAAACTGAAAAAGAACAGCTTATAAAAGACAAGAAAATTAAAAAGGAAAAACCCTTACCAACAATCACAGAAGAAGAAATTCCTTTTGAAATTCCTGAAAATTGGGTTTGGTGCAGGTTAATTGATATTGGAATTCCAATAATAGGGTTGACTTACAAGCCTACTGATATTTCAGAAAATGGAACAGGGGTTTTAAGAGCTAATAATGTTGATGAAGGTAAATTGATAATGAATAATTTAGTTAAAGTTTCCTGTGAAATACCGTCAAAGAAAATGGCTTCTAAAGGAGATATTTTAATTTGTGTCAGAAGCGGAAGCAAAAGACTTATTGGGAAAGCCGCAATAGTTGATAAAGATGGGTTTTCCTTTGGTGCTTTTATGAGTTTGATAAAAAGTAGATTAAATCCATATCTGTTTCATTTTTTACAGTCTAATTCTTTTAAAAATCAAATAGATGATGAAAAAAGTACTGGGATAAATCAGTTAACTCAAGGTATTTTAAAGTCAGTTATCATTCCTATTCCACCAATTGAAGAACAAAAAGCCATTGTAGAAAAAGTAGAAACCCTTATAAAAAAGTATAATGAATTAGAACAGGAAATAACCCAAAGTGAAGAACACGCCAATATGCTAATGCAAGCCGTTTTAAAAGAAGCCTTAGAGAGTAAAACAGAAAACACGGAGGAATATGCCAACGCTTAAAGCCATACACATTTGAACAAAAAAAAACATCGGAAAACCAAGCTGAACGTGAAAAGCACTATGTACAAGAACATGGATAAAACATAGCTATTATAGGCTTTCCTAGAGGTTTTTACATATATACAAAGTACACGCCATTTATTATTTGGTTATATTTATAAAAGAAAATTAAGCATAAAAAAAACGGCTCGTGCTAAATCCGAAAAGTTAGCGTTTATTTATAAGCTCCGTTTCATACACAAACAAGTTAACGAAACATCCACTTTTTACATATTAAAAATGAAAAAAATCCACTCCGTCGAAGAATATATAGAAGTCAATAACCATTGGCAAGAAGCCTTAGAACTCTTGCGCAGTATAGTTCTAAAAACAGAACTCAATGAGGCCATAAAATGGTCAGCACCAGTTTATGATTTAGATGGTAAAAATGTATTAGGCATTGGTGCATTTAAGCAGCACTTTTGTATTTGGTTTTTTAATGGCGTCTTTCTTAAAGATGAGTATAATCTTTTAGTCAACGCTCAAGAGAATAAAACCAAAGGGCTACGACAAATGCGTTTTGATAACATCGAAGATGTCAATAAAGACCAAGTGTTGGCCTATGTAAAAGAGGCCATAGAAAATCAACGTGCAGGTAAAGAAATTAAAGTAGCGCGTAAAGGGAAAACTGTTGTGATTCCTGAAGAGTTAAAAGCCACACTAAATAACGACCAAGATTTGCAACTTGCTTTTGAGGCTCTGACGCCCGGAAAACAACGTGACTATTGTGAATACATTTCATCCGCTAAACGTGAGGCTACAAAACAATCACGGTTAGAAAAAATAACACCAATGATTCTTAATGGTGTTGGACTTAATGATAAAGATAAAAACTGTTAGTTTTTAGTACTCATCTCCACGGTGCGTGTTGGATATGGTATTTTAATATTGTTTTGGTCAAAAGTGGTTTTAATAATTACAATAGCACTATGTGTTAGGTGTAATTCATCTTTTTTTCCAGAAGCATCTCCCCAAAATCTAACTAAAAAATTAACAGAGCTCTCACCAAATTCTTCATAAAAGAATTCAATCTCTTCATCTTTGTTTTGCTTAAAAGCTTTGCCAAGGGCTGTTACGGTCAAAGCTTCAACGGCTTCCAAATCACTATCGTAACTTACGCCACAATTAATAGAAACACGTGTACGCGTCGTTAAACTATAATTGGTAAATGGGTTTTCTAATATCTGAGAATTAGGCACCATCACCAAATTATTATCTGGTCTTAATATTTGTACACTTCGTAATGAAATTTCGGCTATTGTGCCCTCTAAGCCTTCAGTCTCTACCCAATCACCAATTTTAAGATTAGGTAAAAAACTTAGTATAACACCAGAAAATGTGTTATTTAATGACCCTTGTACTGCTAGACCAACTGCTAAACTGGCAACACCTGCTAAACCAAGTATTGAGGTCATAATAACCCCTAAATCGAGTATGATTAAAAATACTAAAAAACCAATTAACCAAACGGTTGCACGAAATATCTTTAGCACCATTTGACGAATTGATTCTTGTTTTACAGAACGTTTCATAATTCTGTAAAGAAGCCTTCCAAAATATTTTGCAAACAAGACAAATACTAAAAAAATTAAAGCCCCAATAATAAAATTAGGGATTTTAAGAAGTACCAAATCCCACCATTTTAAAAACTTTATCTCCATGACTTCATAGGCGTGTTCCCAAGTAAAGTTTTCATCAAGGGTAACGCGTTTTATTTTTTCACCAATGGTTAAGTCTTCTGGTTTTTTAGTTAAAAAGTCATGATCTTGAAATGGCATAATAGTAGTCTTTAGTTTTAACCAATTACACAACAGAAGTTTACTGCATAATTAGGGCGTAATATAGTATAAATCAAAATTAAAAAAGCTACTTAATTTTTAAGTAGCTTTTTTATTAAAATGCGTATCAATGAAAATTATTTTTTCGTTGATGCTGTGTTTAGTTTACTACTCATTTCCATTGAAATTGCAGAACGGTCAAACTTAATTTTCCCAGCTTGTGTTTCTATAATACAGCTGTTGTCTTTATCATTTAACTCTGCAACCTTACCGTGCATACCGCTTTTCATAATAACTCTATCACCTCGCTTTAATGCCTTAGCAAAGGCTTTTTCTTTCTTTGCACGCTTCATTTGGGGTGCAATCATAAAGAAATACAACACAGCTAGCATGGCTATAAATGGTAAAAATGAACTTATACCTTCTCCCATAAATTTTTATTAATCGTGGTTATGACCTTCGTGACCTGGTTGTGTACTAGATTTTTTTGGCTGAGCCTGTAACATACTTGAACCACCTGTTGGTTTAGCTTGAGCTGGAGTTTTTGCATTAGGATCTGCCTCTACAAATGCAGTAATTCTTACTTGCTCATTACCTTTGGCTGTGTTAGTTGTCATCGTAATAGCTTTAGTAACTTTGTTACCATTACCTTTACCATTAAATTTTACAGTAAATTCACCCGAATCTCCAGGAGCAACTTGCTTCGTGTAGTTCGATGGTACTGTACAACCACATGTACTTTTTACATTGCTTACAACTAACATTGAGTTACCTGTATTTGTATAAGCAAATACAGTTTCAACAGGTGTTCCGTTTTCAATTGTACCAAAGTCATGAGTTTCTTTATTAAACTTAATTACTGGTAAGTCTCCTGCGTTAGCATCTCGCTCAGCAGCAAGTGCAACATTTTCAGAATTTACTTTACTAGAAGCGTCATCTTTACATGATGTAAAGGCTAACATACATAATGCACCAAGGCCTAAAATAACTTTTTTCATCGCTATGTTTTTTTAATATTAATTTTTAATGATTCTTTATCTTTTGTCAAAAGTAATAATTATTTCAACGAATAAAAATTTTTAACACACAGTTATTAGATAAGAAAGTATAGGTTTTATTGGCTTTTTTACATTAAACCTCGTCCTACTTTGTTATGAATATTGTTTAGTTTATACTCTTTTACAATTTTATCTAGAATTCCATTAATGAACAAGCTGCTTTTTGGAGTAGAGTATTCTTTGGCAATTTCTAAATACTCATTGATTGTTACTTTTACTGGTATAGATGGGAATTTCTGAAACTCACAAAGTGCCATTTTCAATAAAACACCATCTAAACTTGCCAATCTATCTGCATCCCAATTGGTTGTTTTTGATGATATCTCTTCAGAAAATTTAGATGTATTTAAAAGCGTTTTTAGTAACAAATCTTTTGCGAAAACTTTATCGTCTTCGTCTTTGTAGAGTTCAGGAATTAAATATGTTTCTGGCTTTGTTAGCTTAAGCTTTGTAAAGGATTTTACGATAGCTGTATTTACCACTGGCAAATCGTCTACCCAAGTAATCTGTTTATCCTCAAAATAATCAAAAAGCTTTTCGTTTGGTGCAATAATATCCGAATACACATCAATCATAAAATCTTTATCTTCTTTTAAATCTGATGCGCCTTTAGACATGTATTCTTTATATATACCACTTTCAATAATGGCTTTATAAATTACATCTACATACTCAAAATCTAAATCCCAAAAATTTAACTTGCGCTTTTTAATAATTTCTTTGAGCATAGAATTGTTACTAATAAATTCTAGCACGGCGTTATCTGCAAACTTTCGGTTAGGATTAATATCTGCTTCAGTAGCTAGCAGTTTTTTTTGAGATAATTCTAATTTCGAGTTGGCTTTCTTTTGCAGCTCAATCATAAGTGCCATTATGGCAAAGTACAAATCTGAAATTTTAGCGATACTCTGATAAAGAAATTTTTCATCTTTAGTAAAATCATCACTTTCTGTTCCCTTAAAAGAAAATAAAGACTGCATGACTTTAATACGAATATGTCGTCGATTGAGCATATGTAAAGAACTTGTTTTTTAAATCATTAAAAAGGGTGAGACTTTGTTGAGTTTCACCCTGCAAAAATAGCATTTCTTACTATTCTAAAAAATTATTTTGCGTTTTCTATTCGTCTTGTTTCAATACGTTCTTTTGCAATGTTTAGCGCTGCATTGTGAGTTGTTAAGTTGTTCACTTTAGCGTTGTCTAGAATTTCTAAGGTTGTATTGTAAATGTTTTCGGTTTTACGCATTATTTCTGCTCGGTCATAGTTTTCTAATTCAGCATATACGTTGATAATTCCACCTGCATTAATTAAAAAATCTGGTGCATATACAATACCATTATCTTGTAACAATCTACCATGCTTAAATTCATCAGCCAACTGATTGTTTGCTGCTCCTGCAATAATATCTGCTCTTAATTTATTAATTGTCTCATCATTGACAGTTGCGCCGAGTGCACATGGTGCATAAATATCCATATCTTCTGCATAAATATCACTTCCGCCGTAAATAGTTACACCATATTTAGATTTAACCTCCTCTAAACGTTCTTGGCTAATATCTGCAATAGTAACTTTTGCACCTTCATTTACTAAATGTTCTACTAAAGCTTCACCTACATTACCAATACCTTGAACAAAAATATTTTTGTCTTCTAAAATATCTGAACCATACTTAAACTTTGCTGCTGCTTTCATGCCCATAAAAACACCATAGGCAGTTATAGGAGAAGGATTACCGGCACCACCTTTGCTTTCAGAAATTCCAGTAACAAAAGGTGTAACTTCTCTTACAGTATCCATATCGTCGGTTGCCATACCAACATCTTCGGCAGTGATATATTTCCCGCTTAAAGAATGAATAAATTCTCCAAAACGACGCATTAATTCTGGTGTTTTTTGAGTCTTTGCATCTCCGATAATTACGGCTTTACCACCACCAAGGTTTAATCCTGTAATAGCAGACTTAAAAGTCATACCTCTAGACAAACGCAAAACATCATTCAACGCTTCCCACTCGCTATTATATTGCCACATTCGAGTACCACCAAGTGCTGGTCCTAAAACTGTATTATGTATCCCGATTATTGCTTTTAAACCAGTATCTTTGTCATTGCAAAAAACGATTTGCTCGTGTTCATCAAATGATAATTGACCAAAAACTGGGTCAGCTTTTTTTAGGTCTTTAGCGTCTAAAACGTCTGTTGTCATTATTTATTATGATTTAGTGTCGTTGCGTTTTATTTAAAAACAGCTTGCAAAAATAAATCATTATTAAAGCATTAGCAAAATATTAACTCATAAATGCGATTGTAACAATAGCTTTGTATTCTTTTACTTTCAATGAAAGCCTTAAAACACCTCAATAAATATTTTTATAAATACCGATATAGACTTATCGTTGGTATTCTTATAACAATTATAGCTAAGATTTTTGCGCTTTTTACACCACGTTTAATTGGTAAATCCATAAATATTATTGAAAAGTATGTAGAAGGAACTATCACTTATGAAGTTGCCAAAGCTGATTTGCTCATAACCGTACTCTATATTTTAGGTGCAGCTTTAGTGGCAGGACTGTTTACCTTCTTAATGCGTCAAACCATTATCAATGTTTCACGTTATATTGAATTTGATTTAAAAAATGAAATATACAAACACTATCAAGTCTTATCCTTAAGCTTCTACAAAGCCAATCGCACTGGAGATTTGATGAATCGTATTAGTGAAGATGTTGGAAAAGTACGAATGTACGCTGGACCAGCAATCATGTATACCATAAATACCATTACATTATTTACAGTAGCACTAACACAAATGATAAGTACAGCACCGAAGCTAACCATGTATACTATGCTACCGCTTCCTATATTATCTTTTGTTATATATAAATTAAGTAGACTTATTAATTACAGGAGTAAAGTCGTTCAGGAGTCGCTTTCGGGTTTATCTTCTTTTACGCAAGAACAATTTAGTGGTATCTCAGTAATTAAATCCTACACGATTGAAAAGACCGTAAACACTGATTTTGAAGAACTATCGACCGAAAATAGACAAAAGCAAATAGATTTATCAAAAGTACAAGCCTTGTTTTTTCCATTGATGATTTTGTTAATTGGCGTTAGTAACTTGCTCGTCATATTTATTGGTGGAAAACAATATATTGATGGTGAAATTGAAAATATTGGTACCATAGCTGAGTTTATAATTTACATTAATATGTTGACTTGGCCAGTAGCAACTGTCGGCTGGGTAACCTCTATTGTTCAGCAAGCTGAAGCATCTCAAAAGCGTGTCAATGAGTTTTTAGACCAACAACCTGAAATAAAAAATAGTGTAAATACACTTTCTGAAATTGATGGTACGATTTCATTTAAAAACGTAAGCTTTACTTATCCTGACACCAATATTACAGCCCTAAAAGACGTTAGTTTTGATTTAGAATCTGGCGAAAAATTAGCCATCTTAGGAATGACTGGCTCAGGCAAATCAACCATTCTTGACCTTATTGGAAGACTATACGATACAGAAAATGGGACTATCCAAATTGATGGTAAAGAAATTAGTACACTAAATCTTTATAGCTTAAGAAAGAGTATAGGCTATGTACCGCAAGATGCCTTCTTATTTTCAGACTCCATAAAGAATAATATTAAGTTTGGAAAAGAAGATGCTTCAGATGAAGAAGTGATTGAAGCAGCTAAGAATGCCATGGTTCATAAAAATATTATTGGTTTTAAAAACGGTTACGAAACTGTTTTAGGCGAAAGAGGTATTACGCTTTCTGGAGGACAAAAACAGCGTGTATCTATAGCTAGAGCTATTATAAAATCTCCAGAAATATTACTTCTTGACGATTGCCTTTCTGCTGTTGACACCGAAACTGAAGAAAAAATCTTAAAGAATTTACAAGGTATTTCTAAGGATAAAACTACCATTATTGTAAGTCACAGAATTTCTTCGGCAAAAAATGCAGATAAAATTATTGTGCTAGATGATGGTAAAATAATTCAGTCCGGAACGCACAAAACCTTAAAAGAAATAGACGGTTACTACAGGGATTTATACCTCAAACAACGCTCTGAAAAAGAAATGTAATTATTTGTTGGTTACTTTACTTTTTTTTTAGACTTTTGAAAGGAAATTAAAAATTGATACCTGAATTATGGGCAATTACGAAATGATGGATAAAGAAGATATATATTCAAAAGTTTTAAGAGCTGGAAGAAGAACTTATTTCTTTGATGTACGTGCTACTAAAGCTGGTGATTATTACTTAACAATTACTGAGAGTAAAAAATTCACAAATGACGACGGCTCTTTTCACTATAAGAAGCATAAAATCTATTTATACAAAGAAGACTTTTCTGAATTTAGAGAGATTTTGGGTGAAATGACCGATTATATCATTAATGAAAAAGGTACTGAGGTTATTAGTGAGCGTCATCAAAAAGATTACAAACGCGAAGACAACGATTTTGTAGCACAAGAAGCTAAAACACAAGAAGATACCGATACCTCTACAGATAGTTTTACAGACATCAGCTTCGATGACATTTAGAAACAATCTTGTTAAATAATACTAAAAACCGTTACAACAGTAACGGTTTTTTTATTTTTATATCTTTATAAACAACTAACCAAACCAACACCCATGCGCTTTATTCTATTATTTGTGTTCACAGCTCTTTCTACAACAATATTTAGCCAGGATAAAGTTGACTTATCGTATTATCTCCCGCAAGACGTAAAATATAATTCTGAAATCCCAACACCTAAAAGCGTTGTTGGTCACGAAGTTGGTGAATGGCATATAACTCACGACAAGCTTGTGCAATATATGTATACTTTGGCAAAAGCATCTGATAGAATAACAATCGAAAATAGAGGTAAAACCTTTGAAGATAGACCACTATTATTGTTAACCATAACCGCTCCAAAAAACCACAACAAAATCGACGCTATTAAAAATGCCCACGTCAATGCTACTAAAAAAGATAACGCTTCCACAGACCGCCCAATAATCGTCTATCAAGGATTTTCTATACATGGTAACGAGCCTAGTGGCTCAAACGCTTCATTAGCAGTAGCTTATTATTTAGCTGCCGCTCAAGGTCCTAAAATTGATGACTTACTAGACAATACTGTTATTCTTTTTGATCCATCTTTTAATCCTGATGGCTTACAACGTTTCGCGTATTGGGCAAATACCAATAGAAGTCAAAATCTTAATCCTGACCCAAATGATAGAGAATACAGTGAAGTTTGGCCAGGCGGGCGAACAAACCACTACTGGTTTGATATGAACCGAGATTGGCTACCTGTACAATTACCAGAATCTAGAGCGCGTATTAAGACATTTCACGATTGGATGCCAAATATTTTAACGGACCACCACGAGATGGGAACAAATTCTAGTTTTTTCTTTCAGCCTGGAATTCCGTCAAGAACACATCCGTTAACTCCAAAATTAAATCAAGAATTAACAAAACAAATAGCGACTTACCACGCCAAGGCATTAGATAAAATTGGTTCTTTGTATTATTCAGAAGAAAGTTTTGATGACTTCTACTACGGAAAAGGATCTACTTTTCCTGATATTAATGGTGGTATTGGGATATTGTTTGAGCAAGCAAGTTCACGTGGACATGTACAAGAAAGCGTTAATGGACTCATAACCTTTCCTTTTACGATAAGAAATCAATTTACCGCAGCGCTATCTACTCTTGAAGCAGCAAACAAAATGCGTTCTGATATTTTGACTTACCAAGCAAACTTCTTTGAAAATGCTAGAAATGAAGCAAAAAAAGAAGGTAATAAAGCCATTGTATTTGGTGATGAAAAAGATGCGGCAAGAACTTATCATATGGCCGAAATTTTGAATAGACATAAAATCAAGTTTCATGAGATAGAAAACGATTTTGAAGTTGATGGTAAACGTTTCAAAAAAGGATACAGCTATATTGTGCCCAAAAATCAGAATAACACACGTTTGATTAATGCTATGTTTGAAAGGCGAACAACCTTTCAAGATAGTCTATTTTATGATATCTCGGCATGGTCTTTTCCTTTGGCATTTAATTTAGATTATGCTAAAACCTCAACTGGTAAAGCAGGTGCTATTGTTACAGATTTAAAATTTAAAAGTGGAGGCGCAAACTCCAAAAGTAACTACGCCTATCTTACAGAATGGCACGAATATTACACCCCAAAATTCTTGTATGCTTTATTAGAAAAAGGCATCAGAGCAAAAGTGAGTCAAAAGCAATTTAAGGCCAATGGAAAGTCTTACGATTACGGAACATTAATGATTCCTTCGCAAAACGAAAAACTATCTGAAGCAGAATTACATACCACATTAAACACCTTAGCGAAAGAAAGCCACTTAAACCTTGATGCTGTTTCTACAGGTTTAAATGATGGTATTGACTTAGGTAGCAATAATTTTAGGCCTTTAGAAATACCAAAAATTGCACTATTAGTTGGTGATGGGATGACGTCTTACGACGCAGGTGAAATCTGGCATTTATTAGATACGCGCTACAATATTCCTGTGACTAAATTAGATACCAAAAACTTTTCAAGAGCAGATATCAATCGTTATAACACTATAATCATGGTCAATGGCTCTGGTCTAAATGAAGGCAATACAAAAAAACTACAATCATGGATTAAAAGTGGTGGAACATTGATTGGTTATCGTCGTGCACTAAATTACATTAACAGTAAGAAACTACTTAAAATCGAGTTCAAAAAACCTAAAATTGTAGCGAAAAATATTTCTAGAGAACAAGCCAGTGATTTTAGAGGTGCGCAAGTTATCGGTGGTGCTATTTTTGAAGCTGAACTCGACCGTTCTCACCCGGTTAATTTTGGCTACAAGAACAATACAGTACCAATGTTCAGAAACACTACATTATTTGTAAAGCCAGACAAAAACAGCTATAACAATCCTATTCAATATACCGAAAACCCACTATTAAGTGGTTATATCTCAAAACAAAACTTGGATAGTATTTCTAAAACTGTTCCGCTTAAAATTGGTAATTACGGTCGTGGTAACATTGTGGCTTTTACAGATAATACCAACTTTAGAGCCTTTTGGTATGGTACAAATCGTTTATTGATGAATGCAATATTTTTTAGAGAGGATTTATAGATTAAAGTCTGAAGTCAATTAGTTTATTACACTTCCATTCTTAACCTTAATCTCTGGCTTCAAAAGAATAACGTCATTCTCATTAACAACAGCACCCATAACTAGACATTCGCTCATAAACTTGACTATCTGCTTTTTCGGGAAGTTTACTACTGCAACAATTTGCCTATTAAGCAAATCTTCTTTTTGATAAAGTGTAGTAATTTGAGCAGAAGATTTCTTGATTCCTAAATCGCCAAAATCAATTATCAATTGATAAGCTGGTTTTCTGGCTTCAGGGAAATCGTTGACCTCGATAATTGTGCCAACTCGTAAATCTATTTTTGTAAAGTCTTCGAATGTTATTATCTTATTCATAAATTAAAACTACAAAAATTATGGCATTAACACCTTCAAATATGTTGCCACTTGATACAACAGCACCAGATTTTAAATTAGTTGACACAATAGACGACACTCAAAAATCGCTAAACGAATTAAAAGGAACAACAGGAACATTGGTAATGTTTATTTGTAACCACTGCCCTTTTGTAGTTCATGTTAATGAACAATTGGTACAATTAGCAAAAGACTATAAATCTAAAGGTATCAATCTAATTGCTATTTCTAGTAATGATGTTGAAAATTATCCCCAAGATGGGCCTGAAAAGATGAAAGAACACGCAATAAATAATGGCTATATTTTTCCATATTTATACGACCAAACTCAAGATATTGCAAGAGCCTACGATGCAGCTTGTACACCTGATTTCTTTTTATTTAATAAAAAATTAAAGCTTGTATATACCGGTCAGTTAGATGATTCCAGACCTGGAAATGGAATTCCTGTAACTGGTAAAGATTTAAGAAAGGCTATTAATGCTTTAGTTAGCGGAAATGAGATAAACCCAAACCAAAAACCAAGCATGGGGTGTAATATTAAGTGGAAATAATTAAGACGCATAAAAAATCCCACTAATCTCAACCTAACCGAGTGCGGTTGCAACCTTTAAGTGGAAGTAAAAACCACTCTTTGGTCAAGATTAACGGGATTTTAATATTAAAACTAAACTATATATTTAGTTATTTTTGAATTTGAAAGTTTATAGGAATACTATAAGGAACTCCAACATTTCTATCTCTTTGTTTACCAGGTATCATCTTTGGTAATATACTAATGATACGCTCTGCTTCAGTTTCTAACATCTTATCAGGACCTCTACTTTTAATTCTAGTAACATTACCATTCTTATCGATTAGGAAGAATACAAATACTTTACCTGTAATTCTTAGCTCTTGAGCTACTTCTGGATATTCAAAATTCTTTTGTAAATGCTCCGTAATTTTTCGTTGAAAACAGGCTCGTAGCTGGTCATTATTTCCTTTACATCCTGGAAAAGTTGGTACACGTTCTATTACAGCAAACGCCACTTCAATATCTTCCTCTACTTCTTCTACAACAATATCAGAAACTTCCACTACAGGTTCTATAACATCATCTTGCCCTATTTCTGTACTCTCAACAACTGTTTCTTCTACATCTTCTACATCTTCTACAACACGAATTGCTTCTGTTACAACTGGTTTTGGTGGTGGAGGCGGTGGTGTAATTTCAATATTTGTAATAGGAATATCTTCTTCTAACTGCTCGCTAAGCATTAACATATCTGCCTCGGTCAACGTTTTATCATAGGTTTTGTACTCAAAACCAAAATAGGTTAATAATAACATTATGTTTAGGCCTACAGCAAAAAATAAGCTGCTGTTTCTTCCTACATCTGCACTTGGGTTCTTTTTTACTTCCATGATTTCTAAAATTTTATAGTATAAAGCTACACACTTTAAGACAGAAAGCATATGACATTTGTCATACTAAAAAGAAAAATGTAGTTGTATTTTACAGATTATCTAACTGATTATCTGTGCCTTTCTCACTAATTGTCCAAAAGAAACCGACGAAGAAAAATTGGTCTGCTGCTGGGGTTAAGGCACGTCTACTAAAATTTCCATCTATATTAGATGTATTAGTATATTGATAGCCATTAATGTTTCGGAAACCAAAAATATTATTTATAGATAAGTATAAAATCTTTTGTTGATTAATTAAATAAGCCCAATTAAAGCTTACGTTATTAAAACTTTTTGTGCGTTCTCCTAAAAATCTATTTGTATTTGGGTCTGTATATGGTCTTCCTGAGGCATGCACGTAATCAAACCCTATCTGACTTTTAAGATTTTCTACCCAATATTTTCCAACAATTGAAAAATTATGTTTTGATGCAAAGTTAGGCTGTGCTGCAGTTGGGAAATTTCTATCATTGCGTTGGGTGTCTAAAAGTGAATAACTTACCCAATAATCTAAATTCTTCACACTTGTGTTATCTCTCCAAAACACATCTAAGCCTTGTGCATAAGCGTTTCCATCCAAATTGAAATCACTATCAAAGCTCTCAAACTGTGTGTCAAACTTTACTAAGTTATTATAATCTTTTCGATATAATTCGGCTCTAAAAATACGACCAGTATTAACATACTGATAGTTAAAAATATAATGAGTTGTTTTTTGGGTTTCTAAATCTTGTTCAAACTTTAAAGTCCCTGCACTCGGGTTTTGATAAAAATTACCATAAGCCAAAGATACTTGTGAATTTTTTGACACTTTATAAGCCATCGCCGTTCGAGGTGCAATATTAAAACTTTTGAAGATTGAGCTATAATCTGAACGAACACCTATCTTTAAAGCTAAATTTTTTGAAAATACAATATCAGCCTCCCCAAAACTCGATGTTATATTATTGTTAAATCCGTAGGAAGCATCTATTGATTGATTTGAAAAATCTTCATTAAAATCGGTTAAAAACTGTTCTATCCCAAAATTAAGTTTAAATCTGCTATTGAATCTTTTTTTTAATTTCAGCTTAGCATGAATAGAGTTTTCTGTATCCGTTATATTATTAAGCTCAATAGCTATTTTATTATTTGCGTGTGTGTAACTTAAACCAGTAACTAAACTCCAATTATCATTTAAAATACCTTTATAAGAGGTATTAGCGTAAAAATTTTTGTTATTTAGTTTGAACTGCAAACCGTCTGCCTCATTAATATCATCTTGAGTCAACTCGAAATTTGTGGTATCAAAAGCAGCATAGAATTTTAATGTCCCATTAGTGAACTTACGCCTAAAAACAGCTTCGCCTTGTGCACTTTCAAAAGGCTTCTCCCAGTCGTTTCTGTCTTCGTAAACGGCGAGATATGGTGCCAAATTGATGTAATTTGTATTGACACTCAATGAAGACTTTTCCCATTTTTGGGTATTTCCTAAAGATGCACCAACAGTCATAATACCTACATCTGTCTTTTCTTGATCTGGCTCATCTATAGTATTTAGAAGTAAGACACTTGACAACGCTTGCCCATATTCGGCAGAGTAACCGCCGGTAGAGAATGTAATACCATCAAACAAAAATGGTGAGTAACGTCCACGAGTTGGCAAATTATTAGTTGTTGGTGTGTATGGTGTAAATACACGAATGCCATCTATAAAAATTTGAGTTTCGTCTGCGTTACCTCCACGAACAAATAGTCGTCCGTCTTCAGCATTGTTAGAAGTTCCAGGTAGCGTTTGCAACGCGCCAACAAAATCGCCCAATGCACTTGCAGTAGTAACAACATCTAAAGGTTTTAAAACAGATACCTTGCTATTATCATTGGCTTCAAAAGTACCTGCAGATAAGACTACAGTGTCTAAGGAGTTGACATCTTCGCGAAGTTTAACTTCTAGCTTATTAAGCAATGAAATGTCTAATGTTATAGTTTTTGACTCATAGGATAAAAATGAAACGACTAATGATTGAATACCTTTTTCATCTGATATAAAAGAAAACTTCCCTTCATCATCTGATGTTGCACCATCGTAAGTACCATCTAAGTAAATATTAGCACCTACGATAGCAACACCTTTTGTGTCTGTGACTTTTCCAGAAATTGTGGTTTGGGCTTGGTTGATGAAACCTAAGCACAAAATAATAAGATTGATGATTTTCATGATTGATGGTTTATTCTTTAATTTTTTTTGATGAAGCAAACCTCGTGACTATAATAAGTTTTAGAAATTTTAAATTACCGAACTGTAATAATCTAATGACGAATTGCATTTAGTTATATATTTCATTCAAAAAACTGTAACATATGTATAACTTTGAGGACTTACAGAATAACTAAATCAACTAACAAAAACTATTGAACAAAGAACTTGAACATGGCTTTGTAGATCAGCTTCAAAAACACCAGAATATTGTGCATAAAGTTTGTCGACTTTATACCAATAATCAGGATGCGCATAATGACCTTTTTCAGGAAATTACCATACAATTATGGCGTGCATATCCTAAGTTTAGAGGTGATTCAAAGTTTAGCACTTGGATGTATCGTGTGGGTTTAAATACGGCTATTACACTTTACAGAAAATCCAAGAGACGTATTAAGACTTACGATTTTGATGCTCATCAATTCAAAATAAAAGCTGAAGAATATGATAGCACTGAGGAAGAACAATTAAAATTGTTGTACCAAGCCGTACATCAGTTAAATGATATAGAAAAAGCGTTAGTACTACTATACCTTGAAGATAAAGATTATAGAGAAATTAGCGCAACCCTCGGTATTACCGAGGTTAATGCACGTGTGAAAATGAACCGTGTAAAAAAGAAATTAAAAACAATATTAAATCCGTAAGGTTATGGATGAATTAGAATTATTAAAAAAAGATTGGCAAAGCAATCGGACGGAATATCCAGAATTGTCTTATGATGAGATATACAAAATGTCTCATGCCAAATCGTCGAGCATTGTAAAGTGGATTTTTTATATTGGTCTTATCGAGTTTGCATTTTGGTTTGTGATATCTTTTGTATTGAAAGCATTTGGTTATGGCGAAGAAATAAAAAGTCTAGAATCTAGTAATGTTTTTATAGTTTTAGCTGTTGTTAGTTACATAGTCTTATTCTATTTTCTATATAGATTTTATATGAATTATAAGAATATTTCTACTACAGATAGCGCTAGAAAATTAATGAAGAACATTCTAAAAACAAGAAAAACTGTAAAGGCTTACGTTATTTTTAACTTAGGGTTTTTAGTAATTGCAACATTTTATGGCGTATACTTTTCGCTTCAAAATGAAGATGCTTCAAAATCCATGATTGATGCTGCAGCTGCAAATGGAGAAATTTTTAAACTATATGCTAGTATTATTGGAGCTACTTTACTGCTCTTAGCCTTTAGTATAGGAATCCTGCTATTATTTTACTGGCTAATTTATGGTCTACTTTTGAAACAGCTGAATAGAAACTATAAAGAACTTAAAAAGTTAGAAGTCTAAATTATAACTAAATGACATTACAAAGAAGAATATCCATTTTTGGTTTTGTGACCTTATCCTTCTTATCACTCTACATCTTAGGAACATCTTCAATTTTTAAAACAGAAATAGATTGGTTATCTCCCATAATAACCATTGATGTTTTACTAACAATTCCACTACTTTATTTTTTACTAATTCGAAAAACTAGTATTCCTAAAATCACCGTAATACCTATCACAATTCTGGGTGTTCTTTTAGCTACATATATTATCCCAGAAGATAATCAAAGTTTATTAAGCTTATTTAAAAACTGGGCACTACCTGGTATTGAACTTTTTGTATTTTGCTATGTCATTAATAAGCTTAGACAAAGCATTAAAGCATTTAAAGTTAATAGCAGTAGCGATTCTGATTTTTTCACTATCCTTAAAAAAACATGTCAAGATAATTTACCAAAACTTGCTGTTATACCTTTTGTAACCGAAGTATCTGTCTTCTATTATGGTTTTATCTATTGGAAGAAAAGAAAGCTTAAAGCTAATGAGTTTTCATATCATAAAGAAAGTGGAAGTCTAACGCTTCTCTTCACTTTTTTGTTTTTAATTGCAATAGAAACCTTTATAGTTCACCTTTTACTAGTACGCTGGAATACAACAATTGCTTGGATATTAACAGGCTTAAGTATATATACTGGCATACAACTATTTGGTTTTGTGAAATCGATATTAAAACGCCCAATAGCTTTAACTAATGATAGGTTGTATTTGCGTTATGGTATCATGACAGAAACCGAAATAAAACTAAAAGATATTGTTTCTGTAGAGTTATCTTCAAAGGATATAGATAATGACAATTTCCGAAAATTATCTTTACTAGACGGATTTGAAAGTCATAATACTATTATCCATTTGAATAAAACTAATACACTCGTTGGTCTTTACGGGACAAAGAAAAATTATAAAAGTATAGCGCTAAGTGTTGATGATTATAGAGGTTTCAAAAGTGAAATTATAAAAGCTCAAAGTAGACTTACCAATCTCTAAGTTCCTTATTTAAGCGTTCTTTCTCTTCGAGTACTTCTTGCGGAATAACTTTTAAAAATGAGGGGTGCTGCTCAATAGCGTATTCAATTTTATCAACTATCTCTGCTATAGATTCGTTTTCGTAATCGATATTTAAAGGTTCTTTAACCTCAAAGGATTGATATACGTTTTTCTTTTTGATTCGTAATCCTTTTTTATCAAACGAACGTCTAAAACCATCAATAACGATAGGAACCACAATAGGTTTGTATTGTTTAATAATATGAGCTGTACCCTTACGAATTGGCTTAAAAGGTGTTGTTGTCCCTTGAGGAAACGTTACAACCCAACCGTCGTCCAAAGCCTTTTTTATAGCACTGATGTCACTCATTTTTACCTGTCGGTTTACATCTTGCCCTTTAGAGCGCCACGTTCTCTCTATACTTATTGAACCAGTATATGCAAATACTTTTGGGAGAAACCCGGACTTCATAGTCTCCTTTGCAGCAACATAGTACATATTTAGTTTTGGATTCCATAGATAACCTACGTTTTTAATATTATCTAATCGTCCGCTTAAACTAGCATTAAACACGTGAAACATTGCAATTACATCTGCAAAATAGGTTTGATGATTAGATATAAAAAGAACATTATTATCTGGTAGGTTTTTTATAATTTCAGAACCTTCAATTTGTAATTCATTAAAGCCTCTAAAACGGCGGTGAGTAAATAGACCAAGAATTCTAATCAACCATTTTTTTACCCAAAGTATGTGTCCAAAAGGATTGGTTTTAAATAAACCCATAAATTTCATTTCTCATTATCGTTATAGCAAATGTAATAAATTAAGCTACTTAGAAGACCTGTTTTAATAATACTTTAATTTCACTAAGCATCATTGCCGTGGCACCCCAAACCTTATAATCATTGAGTAAAAATGCAGGTACATCTACCTCAATATTGTAACTAGTTGGTACTTTAGTTTTTATAATATTTTTATCGTTCAAGATGTCTAAAACTGAAACTTCTATAATATCTTCAACTTCTTCCTCTTGTTTGATAAATGACAATTCCTTTTCAGAAACTCCAAAAAAGGGATGTACCATAAAGTTGCTTGGCGGAATGTATAAGGGTGATAAAGTTTTAATAACCTTTACTTCTCGCATCGGTACGCCAATTTCTTCTTCGGTTTCACGTAAAGCAGTATGTTTCAAATCTACATCTGATAGTTCTACTTTTCCGCCTGGGAATCCTACCTGTGCAGAATGAACGCCTTTATATGTTTTTCGCAGAATGAACACTAATTGCGTTTCATTTTTATAATTAGGATAAAATAGCGCCATTACTCCTGCTTTTGGCGCTGTCTTTCGCTTTTCTTTATACTTTTCTGTTAATTGCAAACGGTAAGGTGGCGATAGTTTTGCGTGTGCTTCTTCGCCCAAAAGTGGAAGATGTTTTATATTTACAACTGTTTTTAAAAACGTATTAAAATCCATTTATGAGAATTCTGCTTTTCTTTATTATCTGTCTTTTATTGAGTTGTGAAGATAAACAAACTTCAAAACAAAATACTAAAGTCCTCGAAGATACGACTGCAATAAAAACCAAATTGAAAAAGAAAAAGCAACAAGAGCGCAAATATCCAAGATTAACAGATGATATCGCTATGGAGTTTCTTAGAGAATACGGAAAAACAAATACTGAAGACAAAGTCCGCATTGTTACAGATTTTGGAAATATAGATATTCTCCTATACGATAAAACGATTTTTCACCGTGCCAATTTTATCTTTCTAACCAAGGAAAAGTATTTTGACTACACCCAATTTTATCGTGTGGTGCCCAACTTTATTATTCAAGGTGGTAGCAGTGACGGAATGGATATTGCCAAACGCCGTAGAAAGATTGGGCGTTACTTATTACCTCCTGACACCAAACGCGGTTATACCCATAAGCGTGGTGCTATTTCTATGCCGAGTAGTGAGATTGAAAACGCTTATAAATTAGCGTCTCCCTATCAGTTTTTTATCGTTAACCAAAAAGGTGGTTCATCATTTTTAGATGGAGAATATACTGTTTTTGGTGAGGTCATCAAAGGAATGGATGTGGTAGATAAAATAAATGCCGTAGAGACAGATAAAGGCGAATGGCCTATTAAACCTGTTTATATTAAAACGATTGAAGTTATAGAATAATGGATAATAAAGCTTTGATAAGATTAGGAGTACTTATAGTAGTTGTTGTCATTGGTTATTTTGTGAAGAAAGAAAGAGATAAAAAACAAGCTAAGATTGATAGTATTATCAAAAAATATTCTAATAAAAAGAAAGCAAAATTAATTACTAAGGTTACACCTGAATTTAAGGAGCAGCAAATTGAATATTTAAAAGACTTAATCAATCTATTGATTAATGAAGAGAAGTCAAACGAAATAATTCAAGTTATAAATGCTAAAATTAAAGCCAATGATTATTATGAAAATTGGGCTATAACAAACGAGCTATTAAGTAGAGAAGTACAAAACCACAATTGGAATCATAATATTTGCCTTTATGGCTATTTCGATTGGAAACAACCTTCAGAAGACTTAAATCATTTTATAGTAAATAGCTTGAAATATAACTTTGGAATTGAAAAATCTTTTGATTCAATTCATGATTTGGATGAAAATAGGACAATACCTGACGCATTCCCTATATATGAAAACGAATTAGAAAAATTTAATCTCAAGCTCCGGAATATTGATATTGGTGGAGATTGTTACACCATTATCATTGTTAAAAATGAAAACTTAAATGAAGTAGAAGAGATAATCGAAAATATAGGATTAAAAATTGAAGTCGTTCGTCCTTCTAATTGGGGTAGACTTAATGACATTTAATAGCTCATTTACTAACCTTTATTAGCATATAAACTTGGTAATGACACTTTAAATATTACCGCCAAAAGCCTAACGGTTATAACAACTATACCTGCTATTATAAACAGATAGTTTCTATCTTCTAAAAACTCCAACATCAAGAAATAGGTTAACCCACCTAAAATACAAGCTGTAGCGTATACTTCTTTTCTAAAAATTACAGGAATTTCGTTACATAATATATCCCTAATAACACCTCCAAAACAGGCTGAAATCGTTCCTAAAGTAATGCAAATTATAGGATGTAAATCTGCCGAGAGTCCTTTTTCAATACCTATTACAGTATATAAACCAATACCTATTGTGTCAAATAAAAACAATGATTTACGTAAATGTTTGATATAGTTTCTAAAGACAACTGCAAATAATGTTGCCGTAGATATTACCACAATAAAGGTCATATCCTTCATCCAAAATACGGGTGTAGCTCCAATAAGAACATCGCGCAAGGTACCTCCACCAACTGCAGTGACAAAAGCGATTATAAGAACACCGAAAGCGTCCATCTTTTTATTCATGGCAACTAATACACCAGAGATTGCAAAAGCTATAGTTCCTAATATGTCTATGGTTTGTATGAACATCTACAATTTCTTTTTGTTTTTAATCATATTAATAAGAATGGTTCTCTGCGAAGATATTTCAGCTACGCTCAGTATAAGTGATTCACATAATTTTTTTCAAAATTTGGTTCTCTGCTTACATGGACTGCGTATAATAATTATAATCCTTAATCACAGTCGCTATAAAATTTATGGGAGTTTCTTTTGTTTCGACTTGCATTACTTTTTGCAGCCTTGTGCTTATATTGAGTATAATATTATAGTTGCCTTTATAAACAGCATCTTTGTATAACATATTCACGGTTTGGATATCTTTATCTGTTAACAAAGTGACTTGACTGTAAGTGGGTACATAGTTTAGCGGCAAATCTTTCATTACCGTATCTTCAATGGTCACTTTTTCTTTCTCGCTAATTACCGTGGTTCCTGCTGCGATATCTCCTAAGCGCTGCCCATTTCCTTTTATAAGTATAGTTAAAGTTGCTAAACCTCCAAAAGTTATAACTACATCTACAATACGTAATATCCAACGCACAAAATAATTGGCGAAGCTAGGTTTTGAGCCATCGATTTTTACAACTCGAGTTCTCATTACAAATTTACCTACGGTTTTACCATCCCAAAACGTTTCGAGTAATACATAATATAAAAATGCAGGAAGCGATACTAAAAGATAAATAGCCCAACTTGTTGCGGCGTTTAAATTTAACGCACCTAAAAGTAAGAAAACTGCTATGGTATAAGACAAAATAATAACACTATCCAGAAGATAAGCCAACATACGGTCACCTATATGTGCGACGTTTTGATTAATGCCTACATTTTGGGCTGTTTCTATTTGAAATTCATTCATATTTTCTTTTCTTTGATAGCCTAAAGAAACACTGCATGCGCGAGGCTGCTTTTGTGAAGCAAAATAAAGATAAATGGTTAGAATTTGAAAGGGTTCTTTCAAATAAAACCAATATAGACCCAGATTTACTTTCTGATATATATATTGAAATTACCGACCATCTTAGTTATGCCAATACCTTTTACTCCAATAGCAATACAGAAAGCTATCTCAACCAAATAGCTTCTAAAGCACATCAGCAAATTTATAAGACAAAAAAAGAGCCTAAAAATCGTTTGGTTTCGTTTTTTAAAACAGAATTTCCTTTGATGTTTCGTCAGCACCACCGCGAACTACTCATTGCGTTTTTAACTTTTGCTTTTTTTGTTTTTGTTGGCGCCTATTCAACAGCAAGTGATGATGATTTTGTTCGTACTTTCGGACTTAGTGACGGTTATGTAAACATGACGTTAGAAAATATTGAAAAAGGTGACCCAATGGCCGTTTACAAAAAGCAAGGCGAATTTCATATGTTCTTAGGTATTACTCTCAATAACATAAAAGTAGCACTCATGGCATTTGCTTACGGAATATTGTTTGGCGTAGGTAGCTTATACATCATGTTGCGTAATGGTATTATGCTTGGAAGTTTTCAGTATTTCTTTTACGACCAAGGCTTACTTTGGGAATCTGCAAGAACGATATGGATTCATGGTACTATCGAGATTTCAGTAATTGTAATAGCGGGTTGTGCTGGACTAGTTTTAGGAAACGGATTATTATTTACAGGAACTTATACTCGATTAGAATCCTTTAAACGCGGTGTTAAAAATGGACTCAAAATATTAATGAGTACTATTCCGTTTTTTATAATTGCTGGTTTTTTAGAGGGTTTCGTTACGCGACATACAGAAATGCCTGATTGGCTTGCTATACTCATCATAATAGGTTCTCTTGCACTTATTGTATTTTACTATGTGATATATCCAATACAATTGCATAAAAGACTGTCTAAAGAAAACTTTAATAAAAACAAAATTACACTTCAACCAACCCAATAACTAAATGAATAGACCTTACATAGAATTTAAAAAACAACGCGATTTTGGCGCTTTACTCTCAGATACATTCACCTTTATCCGTAATGAGTTTAAACCATTGATGAAAACTATTTTTAGTATTTCTGGTCCGGCATTGGTGTTTTTTGTTATTTCAATGGCATTTTACACTTATTTCGCAGGCGATTTATTAAGTTTTGATTTGTATGGCAGTCCAGAACTAAATAGCGGTAATGCGGTTTTAACAATATTAACCGCAATAGTCTATCTTATATCTGCAGTGTTAGCATTAATATTTGTAAGCTCATCGACCTTACATTATATCAAATCCTATTCAGAAAATTCAGGTGAAGTCATTTTTGAAGACGTAAAACGTAACGTATCACAAACATTTTGGGGATACCTTGGCTTAGGCTTTCTTAAATATGTCTCTTTGGGTTTTGCTTTGGTGCTTTGTTTTTTCCCATTTCTATATGTTATGGTGCCTATGTTTATCGTTTTCTGCATCTATGTCTTTGAAAGAAAACGTGGGGTAACAGATTCTTACAGTTATAGTTTTTCCTTAATAAATGAGGATTTTTGGACAAGTATTGGCTTAATCATAGTCTTGTTTATCTTAATGTACATATTAAGCATTGTGTTTTCAATTCCAACAATCATCTACACCTATGCAAAAATGGGAATTTTTTCTGGTGAAATAGACCCAAGTAATCTAAACAGCCTTAATGACCCATTTTACATTTTTCTGAATGTAATATCTACACTATTTTCAATTTTGCTCAACATTGTATCTATAGTAGCCAGCGCACTTGTTTACTTTCACCTCAACGAAAAAAGAAACTTTACAGGTACTTACGAGCGCATTAGTAATATTGGACAAATAGAAGAGTAAATGCGTAAAATCGGTTTTCTTATTTGCTTTTGTATAGGGTCACTTGTGTTTTCTCAAGAGAAAATAGCACCTGACTATTATGACGATAGCACACTAGAAAAGAAAACGATTTCCGAAAATGATTTAGAATCTTATAAAAATGATGATGACTTTGACTATACTGAAGTTAAAAAAGCAGAAGGTGCTTTTGACAAGTTTGTACGCTGGCTAAGAAATTTACTCCGAAAATTTTGGGAAGCTATTTTTGGAGTTGGTACCGCAGGCGGGTTTTTATATTTTGTTTTTAGGATACTACCTTACATTTTGTTGGGTGTACTCATTTACTTATTGGTTCGTTTTTTCTTAAAAGTAAACTCTAACAGTATCACAACCAAAAGTCAAGCAAAAGGAAAAGTATTCTATTCTAAAGAAGAGCAAATTATTAAAAACGAAGATATTGATGCTCTAATTGAGCAAGCTATCAATCAAAAAAAACACAGACTCGCCATTCGATATTACTATCTACTAGCCTTAAAAAAACTCACTGAAGCCAATAAAATTAAGTGGGAAGCACAGAAAACTAACGAGGATTATATTGAGGAGCTTAATCAATCACACCTAAAAGTAGATTTTGAAAACATTACTAGAATATATGATTACGTTTGGTATGGTGAATTTACTGTAGATGCCTTTAAATTCGAAAATTTAAAACTGCCTTTTATATCACTAAATAAAACTATTGATCTTGAGTAAAAAAGGTAAAATATATATAGCCCTTGTAGTGCTTTCTATCTTGGCGCTTGTGGTTTTTGAAATGACAAAACCGAAGCAAATCAATTGGTTTCCGTCTTATGCGACACATCACAAAATTCCGTTTGGCAGTTATGTCTTTAATGAGCAATTGAATCTTATTTCAGATTCTGTTATTACTGTCAACAAACCTCCTTTTGAATATCTTAGAAACAATGATATTAATGGTACCTATTTGTTTTATAATGACAATGTAAACTTCGGAAAAGCAGAACTCGAGAGTTTACTCGATTGGACGGCAAAAGGAAATACCTTAGTCGTTTCTTCACTTAATTTTGAAACCAAACTTATAGATACCCTTAATCTAAATATGGCTTCTGTAAATATCTTTGACAATTTTGAAAATAAGTTTCAGTTGCAATTGGTTAACCCAGCTTTCGATAAAATACAGTATGAATTTGATAAGGCTTCTACCCTATTTCACTTTAACGAAATTGACACCCTTAATACTAAAGTTCTTGGAGTTGTTGATAAATCACGTAAAGCGTCAGATACGGAAAGTAAACCTAGTGTAAACCTAATAAAGCAGCCTTGGGGAGATGGAGCAATTATACTCAATGCATTCCCTCAGGCTTTTACAAATTATTTTATTCTTAATTCGCCTAATCAAAATTATACAGTTGGTCTATTATCTTATTTAGACACCTCAAAACCTATTTATATTGACCAACATTATAAGTCTGGTAAAAAATTTTATACATCGCCAATGTACCTCTTCCTAAATAACCCAAATTTAAAATGGGCCTATTACATTGTCTTAATTGGCGTATTAGTTTATATTATTTTTGAAGGCAAACGCAAACAACGTGCTATCCCCGTCGTAAAACCTTTAAAAAATCAGACAGTAGATTTTACACGCACCATTGCTAACATGTATTACGAAAGTGGCAAACACAGTGAGATTGCACATCATAAAATTCAGCATTTCTTAGAATATATTAGAAAACATATGTATTTAGACACTTCTACCATAAATGCTGAATTTATAAAGAACTTAGCAGCCCGAAGTAACAATACTATTGAAAATACCAAAAAGCTTTTCGATTATATCAATAATCTTCAAGAACAACATCAATTAAACAATATACAACTAGAAAGGCTTAACGGCTTAATAGAAACTTTTAAATCCCATAACCAATGGAAAACGAAGCAATAAATAATCCTGAAAGCGAAAATACTCCAGATAGTAACGACCTTAATTTCGATAATCGTATACAGCTAAGTGAACTCAAAAACTCGGTCGATGCCATAAAATCAGAACTACGAAAAGTCATCGTCGGGCAAGATAATTTTTTAGAATTATTGATTGTAGCATTACTAGCCGATGGACATGTACTTATTGAAGGTGTCCCAGGTATAGCCAAAACAGTAACTGCAAAATTATTTGCAAAAGTGTTAAAAACGGATTTTAGCCGTATACAATTCACACCAGATTTAATGCCAAGTGATGTTTTAGGAACTTCGGTATTAAATATGAAGTCTTCTGAATTTGATTTTAAACAAGGTCCGATTTTTTCTAACATAGTATTGATTGATGAGATTAACCGTGCACCAGCAAAAACGCAAGCTGCACTATTTGAGACTATGGAAGAGCGCCAAGCCACTATAGATGGTCGTACTTATAAATTTAAAGACCCATTTATGGTACTGGCTACTCAAAACCCAATTGAACAAGAAGGTACATACGCACTTCCGGAAGCACAACTCGACCGTTTTATCTTTAAAATTAAAGTAGATTATCCTTCTTTGGAAGAAGAAGTTAAAATCATAGCCTCTCACCATGAGCGTAAAGGCGAAGCACCACAAGCCGCAATAAACCCTGTTTTAGATGTCGCATCATTAGCCGATTATAAGTCTAAAACACAATTGGTTGTTGTAGAGCCAAAAATCATTCAATACATCGCTGAGATTGTTTCGAAAACCAGAAATCATCCACATTTATATTTAGGTGGTTCGCCAAGGGCTTCCATTTCAATATTGAATACTGCAAAAGCTTTCGCAGCTATAAACGGACGAGATTTTGTGATTCCTGAAGATGTAAAAAAATCATTGAACCCAGTTCTCAATCATAGAATCATATTAACTCCTGAGCGAGAAATGGAAGGTATGAGTACCGAAAATGTTATTGATATGATTGTACAATCTGTTGAAGTACCTAGATAAAATAACAATTATGAAACGAGCATGCTAAACATATTATCACCCAAAGAAATGATTAATAGCGAACAGCATGTGTCCTTAAAAAAACAATACATATAAAAACATGAAAAAAGTAATTTTACTATTAACTCTTTCTTTTACTTTTTGTTACTGCCAGAACACTTCAAACTTAAAGCAAGGAATATATTTGACTGTTGAAGATTTAAAAAACAATAAACCAACATTTTTTGGAGATTTAAAAATAAAAAAAGACTCTATCGAGTATGGAGCCCAGAGAAAAGGGGTTATTGATACCTATGCGCTTGATATATCAGAAGAACAAGCAGAAGAGTTCGGTCGGATTTTTGGATTTAATGACGGTGAAAATGTATACTTAACACCCTACAAATCAAAGTATCCAAATGCAGGTAATTTTCATAAAGTAGAAATTATTGGAAAGTTTCTGTATTTCGAAGGAATTAAAGAAGTAAATATGCCTAAACAAAATTTGTTTTGGCTAACCAAATGTCAAAATATTTTTGATTTAAGCAGAGGCAAGCTTTTTTATAATGTTACTAATGGAGTTTTCAAAAAAATAATATCTGACAAACCAGAACTGCTAAAAAAGTTTAGGAAAGAGAAAAAGAAATATCTGAAGTATAAAGAATATCTACTCAAATACACCGCTAATAAAGTTTAGCAATAAACAATACAAATTGCATTACCAAAAATGAAATTTATAAAATCACTATATATCCATAAACAATTCTATATATACATAGCATTAGCTTCGGTATGTTTTATGATTAGCTTCTGGATACCTGTTTTCTTTTCGATAGCTTGTATAATCACTATTGGTATTGGGGTTGTTTTATTGGTTGATCTATTAATCCTTTACAAAGAAAAACAAGGCATTACAGCACGACGAATTTTACCAGATAAGTTTTCTAATAGTGATGATAACCCAGTGCCTATTACCATTAAAAACAATTATAGCTTTAAAACTATTATCGATGTTATTGATGAATTGCCTGTCCAATTTCAAAAAAGAGATTTCTCATATAAAACAGAACTCAACCCTAAACAAAGTCACAATTTTGAATATTTAGTAAGACCCGTTGAAAGAGGTGAATATTACTTTGGTCATCTCAATATTTATGTATCTTCAATATTAAAAATCGTAAAACGAAAATATCAATTTCAGAATCAGCAGATGGTGATGGTTTACCCATCAATTATACAAATGCAGAAATATGATTTCTTAGCCATTAGCAATACTCTGACCGAAATTGGACTCAAGAAAATAAGACGTATTGGTCATACTGCAGAATTTGAACAAATAAAAGAATATGTAAAAGGTGATGATTTTAGAACTGTAAACTGGAAAGCCACTGCAAAGCATGCGCAGTTGATGGTGAATCAATTTCAGGATGAAAAATCGCAACCTATCTATTCTGTCATAGATTCTGGGCGTGTGATGAAAATGCCTTTCAATGGTCTAAAGCTTCTGGATTATGCAATAAATTCTACTTTAGCATTTAGTAATGTTGCGTTAAAGAAACACGATAAAGTTGGTATGTTTTCATTCTCAAGAAAAATTGAAACGTTTTTACCAGCAGCAAATAAACTCACCTACCTTAACCGAATTTTAGAATCGCTATATAACGTTAATACCCTATTTTATGATAGTGATTATAGTCTTTTATATGCACAGTTAAAGAGAAAGGTTACACATAGAAGCTTACTACTGCTCTACACTAATTTTGAACACTTAAGTGCATTGAAACGTCAAATGCCTTACCTACAAGCTATTTCTAAAAAACATATGCTTGTTATTATTTTATTCGAAAACACAGAGCTAGATAGCATTATCAATGAGAATGCTGAGGACCTTCAATCTATATATCATAAAACTATAGCAGAAAAGTTTGCTTACGAAAAACGTTTAATGGCCAAAGAACTTCAGAAGCACGGTATACAAACCATATTAACAGCACCGGAACAACTTACAATAAATACTATAAACAAGTATTTAGAGATAAAAGCTCGTGGGCTATTGTAGTTAACTATGACCTAAAAATTAATTTCACTCTACACTTCTCAACTACTTTCAACATTTCATCATAATAAAACTACAATTCAGTAAATCAGATTATTGAATCTAAATGTTTCCCTAGATATTTGAATCATCATTAAAAAACGAACCATTAAATATTAACCATTATGAAATCATTGATTAACAAACACAAAAAAAACAATAGAAATATTGTGAGTAAAACTTTATTTTTAACCTTAGCACTTATCTTTTCATCCTTTATTGGATTTTCCCAAGACGGCATTACAATCACCGTAAATATAGACAATGTACCTAACAACGAAGGCGTTGTAGGCATGGCTTTACACAATCAGAACACATTTATGAAGACTGCTCCTGTTAAAGCAAAAACCTCCAAAATTGAAAATAATAAAGTAGTCATAACTTTTAAAAACATTGCTCCTGGAGAATATGCCATATTAGCTAATCACGATGCCAATAATAACGGAAAAATGGATTTTAAAGAAAATGGTATGCCGCTAGAAAGTTATGGCGCGTCAAATAATGTCATGAATTTTGGACCACCTCAATTCAGTGATTCTAAATTTACGGTACTAGACAAAGATTTAGAATTAAATATTAGATTCTAAAAACAAAAAAACATCAATCAATCCAAAAAAGGATCGCAAAGTAAGCGGTCTTTTTTGTTTTAAATATAATTCACTTTGATAACAAAAACATATAGTTTTTATTAATTTTATAGTCTAAATTAATCATAATGACAATCACACAACTTAAATACGCTTTGGCGATAGCAGAACACCAAAACTTTACAAAAGCTGCAGAAAGTTGTTTTGTAACTCAGCCAACGCTAAGTACGCAAATACAAAAGTTAGAAGATGAACTAGATATTATCATTTTCGATAGAGGAAAAAAACCTATAGAGTTAACAGATGTGGGACGTAAGATTGTTTTTCAAGCCAGAAACATAGTAAACGAAGCTGAACGTATACAAGATATTGTAGACCAACAGAAAGGCTTTATAGGTGGTGAGTTTAGACTTGGGATTATACCTACAGTAATGCCAACACTACTACCCATGTTCTTAAAAAACTTCATAAAAAAATATCCAAAAGTTAAACTTAAGATTGAAGAGTTAACTACAGAAGAAATTCTAACACGAATAAACGAAGGTCATCTTGATGCTGCAATAGCTGCGACACCTTTAGAAAATGAGAATATAAAAGAGCGTGTATTGTATTACGAGCCTTTTGTAGCATATATTCCAGATAACCATAGGCTAAAAGATAAAAAAGCTATTGAAGTTTCTGATTTGGATATTGAAGACATGCTTTTACTTGAGGATGGACACTGTTTTAGAGACGGCGTTATAAATCTTTGTAAAACTTTTAAAAATCAAGCAGAAGAGAGTTTTCAACTCGAGAGTGGCAGTATAGAAACTCTAATAAAACTTTCCAACGAAGGTTTGGGCATGACACTTCTTCCTTACTTACACACTTTGGATTTTAGAGAAAAATTAAGCCATAATCTTAGACATTTTAAAGAACCATCACCCGCAAGAGAAGTTAGTATTATTTATCATAAAAGTGAATTGAAGATGCAAATTATAGATGCAATGCATAATGTTATTTCAGGTATCATTAGAGGAGCTATAGTATTTAGTAATGTAGAAATAATTAGTCCGCTACCTAAATAGGGTTATAATACTGAAAAAGCGACTCTAAAGTCGCTTTTTTTTATGCTTTAAGATAAATCATACATTGATTTAATTCGGGGTTTTGATGTATTAGATTTTTAATAAATATCCGTAGCTCTTCTAATTCATGTGGTAATAAACGTTTGACCGCTTTTTCAACTTCTTTACAAAAGAGTGTAACATCGAAACTTACCTTATTGAGTATAGTTTTGGTATACTCGAACATTGCTCTCGCCATATTTATAGGGTTTTTAAGTTAAACGAAAGTAATTTTATCTATAGGCTTATATAATTTGATTTAAAGTTATATAAAAAATGTTTTGCTTTAAATTTTCTGAGGATAAATTTAACAGCCTCTTATGTTAAAAATATTGGATGAATGGAGATTAAAATCGATTATCACCATCCAATAAATCTCCCAATCCTCCTAAAAGACTACCTTCTCCTCTACCTGTACTACCGGCTTTTGGTGCTGATGCAATTACGCGATCGGCAAGTCTACTGAATGGTAATGATTGTATGTATACTTTTCCTGGACCTTCTAACTTTGCAAAAAATAAACCTTCACCTCCAAAGATGGAGTTTTTAATTCCACCAATAAACTCAATGTCGTAATTAACATCTTGAGTAAAACCTACTATACAACCTGTATCTACTCGCATGGTTTCTCCAGCTTCTAATGTGCGTTCTGCCATTGTTCCGCCTGCATGAACAAACGCCATTCCATCACCTTCTAATTTTTGCATAATAAAGCCTTCACCACCAAAAAGACCTCTTCCTAATTTTTTCGAGAATTCAATCCCAACGCTTACGCCTTTGGCTGCACATAAAAAAGCATCTTTCTGGCAGATAAACTTCCCTCCAAACTCAGTTAGATCTATAGGTATAATTTTCCCTGGATAAGGTGATGCGAAAGACACATTACGCTTGCCAACCAAATCGTTATAAAAAGCGGTCATAAATAAACTTTCGCCTGTTAAGATTCGTTTTCCTGCTCCTAGTATTTTGCCTAAAAAACCTTTATCTTTTTGAGAACCATCTCCAAAAATAGTGTCCATTTTTATGCCATCATCCATCATCATAAAACTTCCAGACTCGGCAATAACACCTTCTTGTGGGTCTAACTCAATTTCTACGTATTGCATTTCTTCTCCGTATATACGATAGTCTATTTCGTGTGCTGTCATGATTTGTTGTTTTTGATTGTTTAACTATATGTTGAATAGATTTACTTTTTGTTACAATTTTAAATGTGGTAATTAGTCCTTTATTTTAAAGGTCCACTCAAAATTAAAGTTAGAAACTTCTATACCATCTTCGTTAACTCCTTTTGCATTGAGCCAAACAGTTTGTCCTTGTTTTGAAACAATAGCCTTCTTAATTGCTTCATCAATTTTGTGACCTTCATTGCACTCAAACACAATTCTACCAGTTGCTTTTTTTGAAAATGATGCATTATTAGTAACTACAAGCATAGATACTTTTTTACCACTTTCTTTTATTTTTTTCATGACTAAAGCACCTGTAGTTAACTCAGCTGCCATTCCTTGTACTGCCCAAAACATAGAATTAAAAGGGTTTTGATTAATCCAACGGTGCTTTACACTAACGGTACATTTTTGGTTATCTAAATATTTTACTCTGACGCCAGTAAAATAAGCAGCTGGTAATTTGAACATTAAAAAACTATTGAGTTTGCTTGGAGAGATATTCATAGAATACTATTTGATACTTAAACTATTTATGGTGATATAAATATATTATTTTGAATTCAGAACATCATTCTTTAAGAAATGTATTTTAGTATTTAACTAGGTACAATAGCTTTTATCTTATTATACACACATAAGCCTCTGTCATGAAAGTAATCTTTTTTATAATATTACTTATTTTGATTGTAATATCTTACAAATTAAGAGAAAACTTCTATGTTAAAAATAATAGATAATTCTTTGTTCTATTTTCTATTTGACTCTTACTTAAAACCTCTCAATATCCTGATTTTAATAATCTTGTAGTAAATAATCCTCGGGGCAAGCCCACGAGGCATTAAAATAATTTCAATTGATTATTCTTTTTCAAACTTTTATAATCCTTTTCAACACCTTGTTCCTTAACATAATTTGCTATCAATTTTTCAGTCCCATGTTGACCAACTGTATTCACAAAATATCCTTTACCCCAAAACTCTCCTCCCCATAATTGCTTTTTTACTTCTGGACAACGTTTGAAAACTTCTCTGG
>NZ_JABDQL010000011.1 GCF_013042245.1 Winogradskyella sp.
ACTATCCCAAAAGCGATATCCCCAATAGGGCTGTTTTACTAAGATTATTTCTAAATTCAACGGTTCCGTTCAACAGGAGTTTTCATTGTTCGTCCTGCGGACGCAACGAAAACTTAGTTGTTGTACCTAGGCGTTTTAAAAGGATTAATCCTTTTAAATAAGATTGTAATTACTGCAGATATTGCAATAATGTAATTATGCCCTATTAATATTTCCCAAATATGACTGTTTATATAGTCTAAGAGCTAGGGTGCAGTTTTATATATACCTTTCTCTGGTAGTTGGATATGGTAAAGCTTTCTAGACTTATTATTTAGATGTGGCTCACGGAGCCAAGGATTGTGTATTTTTAATATTTTGTAGTTAATCCCAAATTTTTTTGCAAATTTGGTAAAATCGACAACAGCTGTATCAACTTTCACTTTGTATGTTGGAACAGGTTTATATAAATCGTTTTTAGTGAAATTGAATCCATACTTACTTGGATTATTCAAAATTTCTTTGAGTGCTACTATTCTAAACATGTATCGCCCTGTTTCCTCACCTAATAATAAATCGTAATAATCATTGACATTTTGTTCTTCTAATCGTCTTGCAATACCTGCTTTCCCAGCATTATAAGATGCTGCTGCTAGTGTCCAATTTCCGAATTTTACTTTTGCTTCTTTAAGGTATTTGCAAGCAACTTTTGTCGCTTTTTCTAAATGATAACGCTCATCAATATTAGAGTTAATTTCTAATCCATTTTCACGACCTGTTGTTTTCATAATTTGCCAAAACCCCTTTGCACCTGCTGGTGAAACTGCATTGGTCAATCCACTTTCTATAACCGATAGATATTTAAAATCTTCAGGAATCCCATTTTCCTTTAGAATTGGCTCAATTATAGGAAAATATTTTTGTGCACGTTTAAACATTAACAAACCATTAGATTGCCAATACGTGTTAACCAAAAGCTCACGATCCATACGCTCATAAATATCTGGGCTATCTAAGGGTAATGGTTCTCCAGCAAAATTTAAATCCATTGGCACTTCTAATGCATAAATATTATAATCTTTGACTAAAGATGTGTTCTTCTCTAATACAACCTCATCTGCATCTGATGGCGCTTTTTGCATTCCAAAAATAAAGAAGCCTGAAAGTGCTATTAAGCCTATTACCGCAAATATATTTTTTATAATTTTCATGAGAATTTCTTTTGTTTAAATGTATTAAATAAACGGCTGATTGTCAAGCCTCATTCAATATAAGTTTTGGTAAATTTTCATTAAACCATTTATACTTATTAATAATCATAATATGTGTACCGCCTTTGATAACAATACAATCGCCTTCACAAGAATGCGGAAAAACAAAATCATTGTTACCATGAATATATAAAGCATCAGGATGTGGTTTTTCTTGATTCCAACAAACTACCTGTTTAATTGCCCAATCCAAATAAGTTTTATTATTTACTGACAAATACTTTTTATAAAGTTCGACGCGTTTCTTTATAGTTTTACCAAAAGCATACTTGGCTAATAAATCTATATTTCCAACTAACTGAGTAGGTAGTATTTTGTAAGCCTTAGTATATTTTAGAAGCTTAAGGCGTTTTGGTAACTCGTGACGTGATTTAACACTAGACACCACAAAAAGTTTACGCAAGTTTATATACTTACTCATCTCTTGTACTAGCATTCCGCCAAATGAAATACCTAGTAAAACAATGTTATCATGCTTAATCTCGGTAATCATACGTTTTGCATAGGCTTCAAGAGATTCATTCTTAACAGGAATTTTCCACTCTAACCAATGAATTTTAAATTGATTTTTTGGCAGTTTTATATACTCAAAAATTAGAGGGTTAGCAGCCATTCCTGGCATAAAATACAGATGTATAATTTCATTTTTCATTGCTAACTGTATCCAAAAATATTTCTAGCCATTTATTTCAAAAATAGCTGCTGTTAAAGACCTACTGTAGTGGGCTTTAACAAATAAAACCCCCATTATTGCTATAATTTTTGTATATTTGCACAAATCTATTCAAAATATAGAATCTACCCTAGCCAACCGCTAATTTTAAATACAAAAAATTATGACAGAAACTGCTGAGTTAATTGACAACGAATTTTTACGTCAATTTGAGTTAAATGTTGAAAATGAAATGGCTATTGTTGAATATTCTTTACAAGAACGTAAAATATTTTTAACAAAACTTATTATCCCCGATACCATCAGAACTAAAGAATTTGAATTAGAATTTATTGATATGGTTTTCAGTAATATTAAGGAACGAAACATTAGTGTTGTGCCAACAAGTCCTGAGATTGCTAAATTTGTTAGAGGAAACAGAAAATATAAGAGAATGCTTCCTGTAGGCATCAGAATATAAGCTTTGAAATACATAAAAAAAACGATACATAATTCTATCGGTTTTTTATGTATTAATGTGACAACAACTTTACATTTTATTGTAAGTAAGCACTAAATCTCTTCGTTATAAAATTTGAGAATTATTTGCACAAAAACTTTAATTGCAACTTTAAAAACCCGAACTAATCCACTGATTAAAAATTAATATTTACCACCAATATCTAATTTTATTTCATCACCTTCAACAGTAAAAGAGTTTCTTTTGAGAAAAAGATAAAGATAAGCTTTGAAGAAGAACAGCTATTAAAACGCAGTATAAACTCCTCATTTTATTTGCATTTAATATTTTAATCGGCTCGAAATTAATCTAAAAAATTGAAACGGACCAAGCCATCATCATCAATTTTTGTAAGATTTACTTTACTAATTGTATTTAATAATTCAGGATTCCAAGGCGACTTAACTTTTACGTAGTTTTCTGTAAACCCATGGATATAGCCTTCTTTATTTTCACTTTCAAATAAAACCTCACGCTCCGTGCCTATCTGACTTTCATAAAATGCACGACGTTTCTTAGCAGAAAGACCTCTTAACATTTTACTTCGCTTTGCTCTGATGTTTTTGGGCACTACATCATTAAAACTTGCGGCTTCGGTATTATCCCTTTCCGAATAAGTAAAGACATGTAGATAAGAAATATCTAATTCATTGAGGTAATTATAAGTTTCTAAAAATATCTCATCAGTTTCCCCAGGAAAGCCAACGATAACATCGACACCAATACAAGCATGTGGCATCACTTCCTTTATTTTTAAAACTCTATCCGTATATAATTCGCTCATATAGCGACGTTTCATTTTTTTTAGAAGTGTATCACTACCGCTTTGTAATGGCACATGAAAATGAGGTACAAAAGCTCTAGATTTAGATACTAAATCTATAGTTTCATTCTTTAAAAGATTAGGCTCAATTGATGAAATTCTCAATCTTTCTATACCTTCTACTTTATCAAGCTCAGAAACTAGGTCTAAAAAAGTATGTTCATGCTTTTTGTTTCCAAACTCGCCTTTACCATAATCGCCAATATTAACTCCAGTTAAAACGATTTCTTTGATGCCTTTTTCTGAAATTTCTTTGGCATTTCTAAGTACGCTCTGCATGGTATCACTTCGTGAAATCCCTCGAGCCAATGGAATCGTACAATATGTACATTTATAATCGCAACCATCCTGAACTTTTAGGAATGCTCGAGTTCTATCGCCAATAGAATAACTACCAACATAGAAATCTGCGTCTTCAATTTCACAAGAATGTACTTCTCCAAAATCGTTTTTAGATAAGTCATTGATGTAATCTGTAATCTTAAATTTCTCAGTAGCTCCAAGCACTAAATCCACGCCATCTACAGCAGCTAATTCTTTAGGCTTTAATTGCGCATAGCAACCAACCGCAGCTACAAAAGCATCTGGATTAACCTTTTGAGCTTGTTTTACAATAGTTTTAAAACGCTTATCTGCATTTTCTGTAACTGAGCAAGTATTTATAACATAAATATCCGCTTGCTCTTTGAAATCTACACGATCAAAACCTTCATCTCTAAAGTTTCTAGCAATAGTAGAAGTTTCAGAAAAATTAAGCTTGCAGCCTAATGTGCAAAATGCGACTTTTTTTCTAGCGTTCATTCTTGTATTTTTACCAAGACAGCAAATTTACAACTAAAAGGCAAAATGCTAAAACATAAACTTGGCTTTACAATAATTAAAATCAATAGACTATTCTTTGTTTTATGTGTCATACTTTTTAGTTCTTGTTCTAAAAAGAAAAAAAACAGCAAAGACCATCTCGTTTTTAGATACAATGAACACCGAAACATAAGCTCGCTTGACCCTGCGTTTGCGAAGGATTTAGCAGATATTTGGGCGTCTAATCAGCTTTTTAATGGTTTAGTACAAATGGACAAAAATCTTGATGTACAACCAGCGATTGCTCAAAATTGGGAAATTTTAGACAGTGCAAAAACCTACAGATTCTATCTAAAAAATGAGGTCTATTTCCATAAACATAAGCTATTTCAAGACTCCACTCGAACCGTTAAAGCTTCCGATTTTGTGTATAGTTTTAATAGGCTAAAAGATGACAGAATTGCTTCACCAGGAAGTTGGGTATTGGGCAAAGTTAAAACCTTTTATGCTGAAAATGATTCTACCTTTATTATAAAACTAAAACAGCCTTTCCCAGCTTTTTTAGGTTTATTAACTATGAAATACTGCTCTGTGATTCCTAAGGAAGTTGTTGAACATTACGGAACAGACTTTAGATCAAATCCTGTTGGTACAGGCCCTTTTAAATTTAAGCGTTGGGAAGAAAATATAAAACTGGTATTAAGACGTAATTCTAACTATTTTGAAACGGACACACATGGAAAACAACTGCCTCATCTAGAAGCTGTAGCCATAACATTTTTACCAGATAAGCAAAGCGAGTTTTTACAATTTGCCCAAGGAAATATTGATTTTGTATCTGGGCTAGATGCATCATATAAAGATGAAATATTAACATCAAAAGGCGATTTAAAACCTAATTATGTCAATGACGTTAACATGATTCGTGGTCCATATCTCAATACTGAGTATCTTGGCTTTTTTATGGATAGTGAAGTCCCTGAAATACAATCGCAACTGATACGACAAGCGATTAATCTTGGTTTTGACAGAGAAAAAATGATTACTTATTTAAGAAATGGTATAGGCATACCTGCCAATGGCGGTTTTATCCCAAAAGGATTACCTGGTTACAACAATAACATTGGTTATAACTATAACCCTCAAAAAGCTACCGCATTGCTAAATACCTTTAAAGAGAATACAGGTATTACTAATCCGGAAGTCACCTTAACTACAACTAGCAATTACTTAAGTTTCTGTGAATACATTCAACGAGAGCTTGAAAAAATAGGATTAAATATTGTTGTGGATGTCATTCCTGCTTCGAGCTTAAAGGACTTAAAAGCTAACGGTCAATTAGATTTTTTTAGAGCCAGTTGGATTGCAGATTACCCTGATGCTGAGAACTACCTTTCATTGTATTACAGTAAAAACTTTGTGCCTAATGGGCCAAATTACACACATTTTAAGAATGCTACTTTTGACAATCTATATGAGCAATCTTACTTAGAAACTGACACTGAAAAACGCACAAAGCTTTACACAAAAATGGATAGTTTAGTTATGCAATCTGCACCTATTATTCCTTTGTTTTACGATGAAGTTATAAGATTTACAAGAAAGAATGTCAGTAATTTGGGTATTAACGCAACAAACTTGCTTGATTTAAAAAAAGTAAAAAAGATTAAAACCCAGTAAAATAGTAGATATCATCATTTCCTTTTCCCTTTGTTCGTCTAGAGGTTAAGAATCCTCTTTTTCCATCATCCATTAGAAAAAAAGAAAAGTCTTCACCAATACTATTTATTGGTTTTGGAAGTACTTCAGGAATAATTGTTTCATCAGCAGTATTTAAGTCATAAGAATAAATATCATAACCTCCAAAGCCGCCTCGTCTATTAGAAGAAAAATAGATTTTATTATCATTAGATACAAATGGGTATAATTCGGTACTATAAGAGTTAAGAGTTCTACTTAAGCGCACTGGCTCTCCGTAATTTTGATGCCCAGAAACAGAAACTTTATAGATATCTGTCCTACCTTTAGTGCCTTTAATATTAGAAACAAAATATAAGGTATTACCGTCAGGACTCAAAGCAGGATGAGCATAGCTATAATTATTATTGCAAAATGGCAATTTTATAAAATTAGTCCAGCCTTTGCCCTCAATATATTCAGCACGTTGAATCTGTAGGTTAAACGTTTTAAAATCTTTTCTTTTATTAACTCCTACTGCTACAGAGTTTGTGGTAAAATACATGTATTTACCATCTTTAGAGAAGGTAGAAACAGACATATTAACCATACCTAACTTTGTTTTCTTTATGGATTCCATGTTTATTATTTCGCCTTGTTTATCTAGATTAGCTTTTATAAGTGAATAAATAAAGGTTTTGGATCCATTTTTTATTGGTTTACCTCTTTTGTTAGTAAGATTTTGACTAAAATAGACGTTTCCATTATTCATCATTGCAGAGAAATGGTCAAGTTTATTATTAAGCTTTATATTTTTTATTTTTATTTTTATGTCTTGCGAAAAGCATATTGTAACCATTAAGCATAAAACAATAATTAATAAGCTTCTTAACGCCATACTAGTCTCTCCTATACTTTTGTGTAATTTCAAAAACATGCTCTAAAATAGATTTGTCTAATTGTGTAAAATTAATAGCTCTTCTGTTCATTACTACTTCTGCAACTTCAAAAGCTTTATTAGTTTTGTAAGTTACAAAACCTTTACTTCCACCCCAAGAAAAACTTGGCACAAAATTGCGAGGAAATCCGCTTCCAAATATATTAGAACTAACACCAATTACGGTACCTGTATTAAACATAGTATTAATACCACATTTACTATGGTCACCCATCATGAGTCCACAAAACTGAAGGCCTGTTTTGGCAAAACCCTCAGAATTATAATCCCAAAGTCTTACCTCAGCGTAGTTGTTTTTTAAGTTAGAAGTATTCGTGTCAGCTCCCAAATTACACCACTCACCTAGTACAGAATTACCCAAAAATCCATCATGACCTTTATTAGAAAAACCAAAAATTACTGAATTATTAACCTCGCCACCAACTTTGCAAAAGGGACCGACTGTCGTTGGCCCATATATTTTTGAACCTAATTTTAATACCGAATTATCACCTAAAGCAAAAGGGCCTCGAACCAAACTTCCTTCCATAATTTCTGCGTCACGCCCAATATAGATTGGTCCAGAACTAGCATTTAAAGAGCTAAAATTCACTTTAGCCCCTTTTTCTATAAATATATGTTCAGGGTTTACGGTATTTACAGAATTAGGAATTGGCTCTGATTTTTTATCTTTTGTTATAAACTCAAAATCATTTGCAATAGCTTCTCCATTTTTTGAAAATATATCCCAAGTGTTTTCAATTTTTATAATATCATTTTCGAACTCAATGGCTTCAAATTTTGAAAAATCATCATGCTCTGCACCTTCTTGAACACAAAACGCAATAACATCTTCATCTTTAAAAATAGCTTGATTAACTTCTAGTTCTTTAACCAAGGTAATTATTTCAGTATTTGGGAGAAAAGAGGCATTAATCATAATATTAGTATCCATTTCTACCATTGGAAACTTCTCAGACAAATAATCTTCGGTTACTGTCGTAGTCGTATAGTCAAGATAAGATTCCCATTTTTCTCTAATAGTCAAGATACCAACTCTTATGTCTGCAACTGGACGTGTATAGGTAAAAGGCAACAGATTATTTCTGTTTGGACCGTCAAAAAGGATATAGTTCATTATTTGTCTGAGGTTTGAAGTCTGAAGCTTGAAGTTTTACAACATCATTTTCAACTCTAATTTATATTTCAAAAATACTTTAATTAAAGTAACAAAAAAAGCCTCCAGAAATTATCTGAAGGCTTGATTTTATATATTTAGCTAGCTTATTTCTTAAACTTGGCGTATTTGTTTTTAAATTTATCGATACGACCAGCAGTATCTACTAATTTAGATTTACCTGTATAATAAGGATGAGATGTTCTTGAAATTTCAAGTTTTACTAATGGATACTCAACACCATCAACCTCAATCTTTTCTGCTGTATTGGCTGTAGATTTTGTTAAAAACACGTCGTCGTTAGACATATCTTTAAATGCTACAATTCTATAATTTTCTGGATGTATACCTTTTCTCATCACTAAACGCTTTAATATTTCGATTTTTTTCAAGGTGTAAATTTAATTATTTTTTATAAATGTCCAATCTTTTTTAATCTTTATTTTGAAAGATTTCGTTCTTTTATAACCATAAGACAAAAATACACCGTTTTTCAATATTATTTCTATATAAATGTAACGTTTCCGTATATTTATATACTTACTAACTGATTAACTAATAAACATAGAAACCATGGAAAAATCATTAAAATCTTCAGCTGTAAACTACGGTCTTTACTTAGGTATAGTTCTTGCTGCATTAACTGTTATAGGCTACGCTATTGACCTTAGCTTATTCACCAAATGGTGGTTTGGCATATTTATTTTACTACTTGTAATTGTATTTGGTATAATATCTTCAATGAACACGAGAAAGCTTTCGGGAGGCTTTATAAGCTTTAAAGAGGCTTTTACTTCTTATTTTGTAACAATCTTAATCGGTATTCTTATCAATTCAGTTGTAAGTATAGTGATTTTTAATTTTGTTGATCCTGATTCTGCTATTGCACTTCAAGACATGATTATTGAAAATCAAGCTCAGATGTTAGAACGTTTTGGAACAACTCAGGAAGCTATTGACCAAGCTGTAGCACAAATACGCGAAGGTGGCAGTATGTACTCAATTGGAAATATTGCCAAGTCTATTGCCGTACAACTCGTTGGATTTAGTATCGTTGGACTTATTGTAGCACTAGTTGTTAGAAAAAACGACCCTAACGCAGCTTAATTATTTTATTTACATTTGAAGCCTAAATTTTAGACGGCAATATTATATGGATATATCTATAGTCATTCCGCTTTTAAATGAAGCTGAATCGCTAACAGAATTACACGATTGGATTGTATCTGTGATGCAATCCAATTCGTTTTCTTACGAAATTCTGTTTATCGATGATGGTAGTACTGATAATTCATGGAATGTTATTTCTTCACTTTTAGCAACTAATAACAATGTAAAAGGAATTCGTTTCCTTAAAAACTTCGGGAAATCTCAAGCCTTACATGCTGGTTTTTCAAAAACAGAAGGCGATGTAGTGATAACAATGGACGCCGATTTACAGGATAATCCAGAAGAAATCCCAGAGCTTTACCAAATGATTGTAAAGGAAAACTATGACTTAGTCTCTGGTTGGAAAAAGAAACGCTACGACTCTGTTATTGCAAAAAATTTACCTTCAAAACTGTTTAATTGGGCTGCACGACGTACTTCTGGTGTCAAGCTTAACGATTTTAATTGTGGCCTAAAGGCCTATAAAAATATTGTTGTAAAGAATATTGACGTTAATGGAGAAATGCACAGATATATTCCTGTTTTAGCAAAAAATGCAGGCTTTACCTCCATCGGTGAAAAAGTTGTAAAACACCAAGCTCGAAAATACGGAACCACCAAATTTGGCATGAACCGTTTTATCAATGGATTTTTAGACTTAATTACCATTTGGTTTTTATCGCGTTTTGGTAAGCGTCCAATGCACCTTTTTGGAGCTCTCGGCGTAATTATGTTTTTAATAGGTTTTATAATTGCATTCTACATAGGTGTTGATAAAATATTTCTAAATCCAACAGGGCGTTTAATAACTCAGCGACCAACCTTTTATATAGCATTGGCAACAATGATAATAGGCACACAATCATTTATAGCTGGTTTTCTTGGGGAACTCATTTTAAGGACTAATCGAGATAATAGACGCTATCTCATTAAAGAGAATTTAAATCTAGACTAAATTCCGTTAACATTATCTCATAGCATTATAGTAATTATGTACTTTTGTAGCTTAATACTCTAAGAATATGCTTCACATAGAACCCGAAATACTAGAAAAAGTAAACGAGTGGCTTACCCAAACTTTCGATAAAGAGACACAAGAGAAAGTCAATCGTATGATTGCTGGTAATCCAAAAGAACTAAAAGAAAGTTTTTATAAAAACTTAGAGTTTGGAACCGGAGGAATGCGTGGTATTATGGGTGTTGGTAATAATCGTATCAACAAATACACATTAGGAAAAAACACACAAGGATTAAGCAACTATCTAAAGCAATCTTTTCCTAACCAACAACTTAAAGTGGCTATAGCCTACGATTGTAGACATAACAGTAAAACATTTGGTAATGTTGTTGCCGATGTCTTTTCTGCAAACGGAATACAAGTCTATTTATTCGAAGATTTACGACCTACACCAGAATTATCTTTCGCCTTAAAACACTTAAATTGTCATTGTGGTATCGTTTTAACCGCATCTCACAATCCTCCAGAATACAATGGCTATAAAGTATACTGGCAAGATGGTGGACAGTTAGTACCACCTCAAGATGCCGAAATTATTTCAGAAATAAATAGTTTAAGTTATTCTGATATTAAGTTTGAAAGTAATCCTGATTTAATTACATACATAGGAAAAGATGTTGATGATGTTTTTATCAATGCATCTGTGAAAAATGGAAGTTTTGATACTCCGCAAGAAGCCAAAGACAATCTAAATATTGTATTCACTTCGCTTCACGGTACATCTATTACTATAATTCCTGAAACCCTAAAACGAGCAGGATATAAAAATGTTCATATTGTACAAGAACAAGCAGAACCAAATGGTAACTTTCCAACTGTAAATTCACCTAACCCTGAAGAGCCAGAAGCACTTAAGATGGCTATGGAATTAGCTAAAAAAACAGATGGAGACATAGTTATTGGTACAGACCCTGATTGTGACCGCTTAGGTGTTGTGGTAAGAAATCTTGAAGACGAGCTTGTTATTTTAAATGGTAATCAAACCATGATATTGATGACCAATTTTCTACTAAAGCAGTGGAAAAGCCAAGGTAAAATTAACGGTAATCAATTTGTAGGCTCAACGATAGTATCTACACCAATGATGTCGGTTTTGAGTGACGCATATAATGTAGAATGTAAAATTGGGTTAACAGGTTTTAAGTGGATTGCAAAAATGATTAAAGATTTTCCTGAGTTAGACTTTATTGGCGGTGGCGAGGAAAGTTTTGGTTTTATGGTAGGTGATTTTGTTCGGGATAAAGATGCTGTCACTTCTACCCTATTGGCTATAGAAATTGCGGCGCAAGCCAAAGCTAATGGTAAAACTTTATACCAAGAACTCATCGATTTATACATTGAGCATGGCTTTTACAAAGAACGTTTAGTCTCTATTACAAAAAAAGGAATCGAAGGTGCTGAAGAAATAAAACAAATGATGGTTGATGCTAGAGAAAACCCTCTTAAAGAAGTAAACGGTGAAAAAGTTGTGCTAATCGAAGATTACAAATTATCAGTTGCTAAAAATCTTCAAACACATGAAAGTTATAAGCTAGATATTCCTGAATCTAATGTCTTGATATATTATACCGAAAATGGAAGTAAAATAGCTTTAAGACCTAGCGGAACAGAACCAAAAATAAAATTTTACATCAGTGTAAATACAGCACTAGACAATGTGTCTGACTTTACAAAAACGGAGCAATTATTGGAATCTAAGATTGATGCTATACTAAAAGACATGAATATCTAGACTATGGATTATATTAAAAAGCTTTCTAGATTTATTCTACCTTATAAAAAATATGCATATCTAAATATTTTTTTTAATGTCTTATATGCACTCTTCGGAACGCTTTCATTTGTTTCATTAATGCCAATGTTAGATGTTTTATTAAACACTTCCAAAAGAATTACCATTAAACCAATAAGAGAAAACTTTGAAGGAATTTCTGGTTTTAAAGATTATTACTCTGAGTTATTCAACTTTCATGTCTCTAGTAAAATTGAAGCAGACGGACAATACAATGTTTTAATACTAATGATTTGTATTGTGTTATCTATGTTTTTATTAAAAAACTTAGCAGGTTATTTCTCAAATTTTTTCTTAGCCTATTTAAGAAATGGAATTTTAAAAGATATTAGAAATGAGTTGTATGTAAAAGTTATTAAATTGCCTATTGCCTATTTTTCTGAAAAACGAAAAGGAGATATTATAGCAAGAATTTCTGCTGATGTTAACGAAATTCAAAATTCTCTTTTAGCAATATTAGAATTATTGGTTAGAGAACCGCTTACCATTATTTTTACAATAATTGTAATGTTCACCATTAGTTTAAAGCTCACTATTTTTGTTTTTGTTTTTATTCCTATATCTGGGTTAATAATTTCGAGAGTAGGAAAAAGTCTAAAAAAACATTCAAACCGAGTGCAAATAGAAAACGGTACTTTTCTATCAGTTTTAGATGAAACTTTAAATGGGTTAAAAGTTATCAAAGGATATAATGCCGAATCAAAGTTTGAACGGGTCTTCAATAATTCGACCTCAAGACTATTCAAGTTTTCTAATAACTTAGCACATCGTCAAAATTTAGCATCTCCTACTTCAGAATTTCTTGGCATTGTTGTAATTGCAGTTATACTACTTTATGGTGGTCAGATGGTACTTATCGAAAATACGTTATCTGCTCCAGCTTTTATAACCTATATGACACTGGCATACAACGTATTGACTCCCGCAAAAGCAATTAGCAAAGCTAGTTATAAAGTAAAAACAGGTAATGCATCTGCTGACCGTGTACTCGAAATTTTAAACACTCAATCGCCAATAAAAGATAATGCTAATGCTATATCAAAAAGTGATTTTAATTCTGAAATAGCTATTAAGAATATATCTTTTAAATATGAAGATGATTTAGTTCTTAAAAACTTCACACTTAAGGTTCCTAAAGGAAAAAGTGTTGCACTAGTCGGACAATCTGGTAGCGGCAAAAGTACTATTGCCAATTTGGTAACACGTTTTTATGACGTTAATCAAGGTGATATTTCTATAGACGGTAATGATATTCGTGATTTAAAAAAATCATCGCTTCGTGGTCTAATGGGATTAGTTACTCAAGATTCTATATTATTTAACGATACCGTTAAAAATAATATTCTCATTGGTAAAGAAGATGCTACTGATAATGAAATTATTGATGCTCTCAAAATTGCAAATGCATGGGAATTTGTCAAAGATTTACCTAATGGTATAGACACTAATATAGGTGATGCTGGAGGTAAATTATCAGGTGGACAAAAACAACGCTTAAGCATTGCTCGAGCGGTTCTTAAAAATCCACCAATCATGATTTTAGACGAAGCCACATCTGCCCTTGACACAGAAAGCGAACGTCTAGTACAAATTGCGTTAGAAAACATGATGAAAAACAGAACGTCAATTGTTATTGCGCACCGCTTATCTACTATAAAAAACGCAGACCAAATTATTGTAATGTCAAAGGGAGAAATTGCAGAACAAGGTACACACACAGAGCTTTTAGCTAAAAATGGAGTTTACAAAAAACTTGTTGAGATGCAGAGTTTTGAATAATAATGTGCCTTTATCAACTATCGCTTTTTCCAATACAGGGCAAAATCATACTTTTAAATTTAATATTTTGAGCAAATAGTCTTCATTCCACCCAGCTTCAAGCCTTTTGCTTTTCATAGATAGTTTTTTAGAATGTTCATTCTTCAATAGGTTTAAAGCAA